>NZ_AZND01000098.1:0-12797 GCF_000576205.1 Methylibium sp. T29
CTGCAGCGGCAGCCCCTCCTCGACCGCGAGGCCGCCCTGCCCGAGGCTCTGCTCGTACTCGCGCAGCGCCGCGCCGGTGTGCGACGTGGGGTGCCGCTTCACGTCGTCGGGGGTGCCGGAGCAGACCAGCTCGCCGCCGGCCTCGCCGCCCTCGGACCCAGGTCGACCAGCCAGTCGGCCGCGCGGATCACGTCGAGGTTGTGTTCGATCACCAGCAGCGAATGGCCGGCCTCCAGCAGCTTGCGGAAGGCACGCATCAGCTTGGCGATGTCGTCGAAGTGCAGGCCGGTGGTTGGCTCGTCGAACAGGAACAGCGTGCCCTTCTTCGCCACCGCCTGGCGCGAGCTGCTGCCGTTCTTTGCGGCCTCGGCCAGGAAGCCGGCGAGCTTCAGGCGCTGCGCCTCGCCGCCGCTCAGCGTGGGCACCGGCTGGCCGAGCTTCACGTAGTCCAGGCCCACGTCGGCCAGAGGCTGCAGCGCGCGCAACACCTCGCGATCGTCGGCGAAGTAGCGCACCGCGTCGGCGATGGTCAGCTCCAGCACCTCGCTCACGTCGAAGGACTTGCCGCCGCGCTGGACCTTCACCTCCAGCAGTTCGGCGCGGAAGCGCTTGCCGTCGCAGTCGGGGCAGCGCAGGTAGACGTCGCTGAGGAACTGCATCTCCACGTGCTCGAAGCCCGAACCGCCGCAGGTCGGGCAGCGGCCGTCGCCGGCATTGAAGCTGAACATGCCCGCGCCGTAGCCGCGCTGCAGCGCCATCGGTGCCTCGGCGAAGATGTTGCGCAGCGTGTCGAAGGCCCCGACGTAGCTGGCCGGGTTGGAGCGCGCGGTCTTGCCGATCGGGCTCTGGTCGACGAACACCGCGTCGCTCAGCCAGTCGGCGCCGAGCAGGCGGTCGTGCGCGCCCGGCGTCTCGGTGGCCTTGCCGAAGTGGCGCGCCAGCGCGGGGAACAGCAGGTCCTGGATCAGCGTGCTCTTGCCCGAGCCGGACACGCCGGTCACCACCACCAGGCGTTGCAGCGGGAACTCGACCGTGATGCCGCGCAGGTTGTGCTCGCGCGCGCCCTCCACGATGAGCCTCGGCGTGCCGTCGGTCACCAGCCGCTTGAGACCCAGGCCGATGCTGCGGCGCGCGCCGAGGTAGGCGCCGGTCATCGTGTCGGCGCGCTTGAGGTCGTCGGGCGTGCCGTCGAACACGACGCGCCCGCCCTGGGTGCCGGGGCCCGGGCCCATGTCGAGCACGCGGTCGGCGGCCAGCATCACGGCCGGGTCGTGCTCCACGACCACCAGCGTGTTGCCGGCATCGCGCAGGCGGTGCATGGCCTGCACGATGCGGTTCATGTCGCGCGGGTGCAGGCCGATCGACGGCTCGTCCAGCACGAACAGCGTGTTGACCAGCGACGTGCCGAGCGCGGTGGTGAGGTTGATGCGCTGCACCTCGCCGCCGCTCAGCGTGCGGCTCTGGCGGTCGAGCGTGAGGTAGCCGATGCCCACGTCGCACAGGTACTTGAGCCGGGTTCGCACCTCGTCGAGCAGCAGCTCCAGTGCGTCGTCGAGCATCGTGCTCGGCAAGGTGAGCTCGTCGAAGAAGCGCCGCAGCCGATCGATCGGCAGCAGCATCAGGTCGTGCAGGCTCAGGCCCGGCAGCGCTTCCAGCTGTTCGCGCGACCAGGCCGCGCCGACCGGCAGGAAGCGCTGGGCCGCCTTCAGGGCCGCATCGGCCCCCTCCTTCGTGCCGATGCGCCACTGCAGCGACTCCAGCTTCAGGCGCGCGCCGCCGCAGGCCGGGCACGGCGTGTAGCTGCGGTACTTGGACAGGAGCACACGGATGTGCATCTTGTAGGCCTTGCTCTCCAGGTACTCGAAGAAGCGCTTGATGCCGTACCACTGCTTGTTCCAGTTCCCCTTCCAGTTGGGCGTGCCGTCGAGCACCCAGTCGCGCTGCGCGTCGCTGAGCTGGCTCCAGGCGGTGTCGCGCGGGATGCCGGCCTCGCCGGCGTACTTCAGCAGGTCGGCCTGGATCTCCTTCCAGGCCGGCGTCTGGATGGTCTTGACGACACCGGTGCGCAGCGTCTTGCGGTGGTCCGGCATCACCAGCCCCAGTCGACGCCGATCACGCGGCCGAAGCCGCGGCAGGTCTCGCAAGCGCCGAAGGCCGAGTTGAACGAGAACATCGACGGCTGCGGATGGCTGTAGCGCAGCTCGCTGTCGGGGCTGTGCAGGCCGGAGGAGAAGCGCCAGAGCTGTTCTTCGCCCTCTCCCGCCACGGCATAGACGTTGACGCGCCCGCCGCCGCGCTTGAGCGACACCTCGAGCGCCTCGACGACGCGCGATTTCTCGGTGCCGTCGAGCCGGAAGCGGTCGGCCACCACGTCGAGCAGCTTGCGCGGCCCGGTGGGCGTGGCGATCTCGCGCTCGGCCTGCACGCGCGTGTAGCCGCTGGCGGCGAGCCATTGCTCGACGTCGGCCGCGGTCGCGCTGGCCGGCAGCTCGACCGGGAAAGTCACCACGAGGCGCTGGCCGGGCGCGGCGCGCTGCTGCAGTTCGCGGTAGATCGACTCCGGATCGTCCTCGCGCACCGGCTTCGCGGTCTGCCGGTCGAACAGCTGCGCGGCGCGCGCGAACAGCAGCTTCAGGTGGTCGTTCAGCTCGGTCATGGTGCCGACCGTGGAGCGCGAGGTGCGCACCGGGTTGGTCTGGTCAATCGCGATGGCCGGTGGCACGCCCTCGACATGGTCGACCGCCGGGCGGTCCATGCGGTCGAGGAACTGGCGCGCATAGGCGCTGAAGGTCTCGACGTAGCGGCGCTGGCCCTCGGCGTACAGCGTGTCGAACACCAGGCTGGACTTGCCCGAGCCGCTGGGCCCGGTGACGACCGTCAGTTCTCCCGTGTGGAGGTCCAGGTCGAGGTTCTTCAGGTTGTGCTGGCGTGCACCGCGAATGCGGATCACGCCGGGAGGGCGCTGACCGTTGGGCATGGGGGTTCCGGGGGGTGAGCGGAAGATTCTAGGGATCGGGCCCGTCACGTCGGGGCGTGCTGCGGCTAGCCGCAGCGCGCCCTGGGGGCATCCCGCGCAGGCCGCCCGCGGCTCGCCGGCCGAAGCGGCCTCAATGGCGCAGCGGCAGGAAGCGGTGGCCGGCAGCCAGGTCGAGCACGGTGCTGAACCGGCCGTCGCAGCGCTGTCGCAGCGCCGGCCAGAGCTTGAGCAGCAGCTGGGCCGTGGCCAGCGCATCGGCGGAGGCCTGATGGCGAGCCAGACAGGTGATGCCGTGGTGCGCCAGCCAGTCGTCAAGGCTGCGCTGCCGTGGCTCGCGATGCAGCACGGCAGCCAGGTGCTCGAGATCGAGCCAGGGGTTGTCAGGGGCGCGCCCGAGCGCGTCGCGGCCGGCCCGCTCGATCAGCGTGCGGTCGAAGTCGCTGTGAAAACCCACCAGCGGCGACCTGCCGATGTAGGACTCCCACGCCTGCAGCGCCTCGGCCGGATCGAGGCCCGCACGCTGGGCGCCGATGCCGATACCGTGCACGAGGATGTTGGCCTTGTCCGGACTCGCGGACGGCGCCCCGGACGGGCGCAACAGCAACTCGAAACGGTCACCCAGCACGATGCGCGGACGTCGCCCGCCGCGCTCGCCCTGCACCGGCGCGAAATGCACGCCGACCGCGGCGATCGCCAGCAGGGGGTCGCGCCGCGGATCGAGTCCGCCGGACTCGACGTCGGCCACGATCCAGCGCGCGTCGTCGAGCGCCCCCGCGGCGGGCGCCGTGCCGCGCCCCCACCGCGAGCGCCAGCGTTGCAGCAGCGTCGTCATCCGCTGCCCCCGTTCAGCGCAGGTAATCGAGCTCGATGCGCTGCTGCAGGCGGCGCGCGACACGGAACGCCTCCTTCAGGATGCGATGGTCGAGTTCGTTGAGGGCGTCGAGCCGGATCGCGTTCGGATGCTGCCGCGCGTCGCCTGGCGCCAGGCCTTCGAGCTGCACGCGCAGCCGCAGCATCTGCAGGAACTCGAAGGCGCCGATCCAGGCCTCGCCGTGCTGCGGCGGCGCGCCGCGCGCCCGGGCGATCGCCTCGAGCCGACGGCGCGTGTTGACCTCGGGCACGCCGAGCGCCAGGCAGTGCAAGCGCGCGGCGTTGACGAAGATCGCCGTGCCGTGGAGCTTCAGGTCGATCGCCCGGACGCCCTCGATCGTCTGGCTGTCGATGCCGCCCAGCCAGTCGAGCGGTGCGCGCGTGCGCAGCAGGTCCTCGGCCAGCTGCCGGCAGAAGCGGGGCACCTCGCGAGCGCGTCGCGTGACGAAGTCGCGCAGCGGGCCGGCCAGCGCAACGGCCCCGGCCAGCGGGCGGAAGTCGAAGTAGATGCTGGCCGCCAGCAGGTCCCTGGGAGCGCCGTGCTCGATCCAGCGCGCAAAGCGCTCCTGCCACTCCGCCGGCGTCAGGCAGCATTCGGGATTGCTCGCCATGACCTGGCCCTTGCACAGCGGATAGCCGCAGGCATCGAGCGCCTCGTTGACATCCCGCGCGAAGGCCAGCCAGGCCGGACGGTCGGCCGCGGGCTCGCGGCTTTCGAAGATCAGGCCGTTGTCCTGGTCGGTGGCGATGGTCTGCTCCGACCGACCCTCGGAGCCGAAGGCGAGCCAGCAGGCGCGCGCGAGGTCCAGGCCGTGGCGTGTGGCGGTCAGCTCGATCAGCCGCCGCGTGAGCAGGTCGTTGAGGTGGCTGATCAGCTCGGTCAGTTGACGGGCCTGCACGCCCTGCGCCAGCAGCGCGGCGGCGAGCCGGCGCAGGTCGGCCGCCACGGCCGGCATCGCGTCGACAGTGCCCACGCTGCCGATCGAGCTGCTGAGCTGCCTCACCGAAAGACGCTGCATCACGAACAGGTCGCGTTCCGACACCACGCCGACGAGCCGGCCCGACGACGTGATCGGCACGTGGCGCAGCCCGTGGCGCGACATCAGCAACGCGGCGTCCTGCGCGGTGTGGTCGACCGTCAGCGCGTGCACCGGCTGCGTCATCACCGCGGCGATCGGTGTCGACAGCGGCAACTGCGGCAGCGTGATGCGGTCCAGGATGTCGTAGCGCGTCAGGATGCCGGCCGGCGCGCCCAGGTCGTCGGTGACCAGCATCGAGCCGATGCGGTGCTGCTGCATGGCCTGCAGCGCCTGCGCGAGCGGCGTGTCGGGACGGCAGGTCCGCGGGGCCGGCGTGGCCAGTTCGCCGAGCCGGCGCTCGAGCGACTGGGTCGCGAACGCCTGCGACGCGTAGGCCGACTGCAAGGCCTGGCGCGAGGCGTCGATGAAGTTGAGCATGCGCCGGTTCAGCAGGTCGGCGAACGGCGGGCTCGCCGCGACGAGCTCGTCGACGGCCTCCAGAAGCAGCAGCAGGCAGAAGGTGTCGCGCGTGGCGGTGTAGACGGCGCTCACCGCGCGCCGCGCCATCAGGGCGGCCACCGGAAACATGTCGCCGGTCTCGTACTGGAAGCCGCCCTCGTCGACCTGATCGGCCCCCCGCACGGCACTCACCGCACCGTCGCGGATGAAGTAGAGATGCCGGACCGGCCCGTCCTCGGGCCGCAGTACGCACTCGTCGGGCGCGAAGTAGGCTTCGCTCGCCGCGGCGACGAAGCGCTCGACATCCACCGTCGCCATGTGCGAGAAGGCAGGTAACGTCGCAGCAGCTGGCACAGGTGGCCCAGCAGCGGCCCGCAGGGCCGGGGTGCGGCAGCAGGGAGCGCCTCATCGCTCATCGCGGTCTCCTCGTCGGGCATCGGCGACCGTGACACCACGGCGACCGGCGCCGTCATCTTGCCTGCCTGCCGGCTTGCGCGCGAAACAAAAAAAGCGCGCTGCATAAGCAGCGCGCCGTCGCATCGGAATGCGGTGGGTGGGGAGAGGTCAGTAGCCGGTGGACGACGCCGCCGACGCAGCCGGCGGCACCTCGATCCCGTGCTTCTCTCCGCTCATGTCGATGTCGCCACCGCTCTTCGACAGCACGTACAGCACGACGGCGGCGAAGGCGATGAATCCGAGTGCGATCTTCCACATGGTCCTGGGCTCCTCAGTCCTTGGCGTAGATGTCGACGTCCTTGGTCTCGCGGACGAAGATCAGCCCACGACGAAGGTGATGCCGGCGATGATGATCGGGTACCAGAGGCCGTTGTACATGTTGCCGGTCTGGGCCACGATCGCGAAGGCGGTGGTGGGCAGCAGGCCGCCGAACCAGCCGTTGCCGATATGGTACGGCAGGCTCATCGAGGTGTAGCGGATGCGGGTCGGGAACATCTCGACCAGCATCGCGGCGATCGGCCCGTACACCATGGTGACGTAGATCACCAGGATCACCAGGATGCCGACGATCAGCGGCTTGTTCATCTTCGCCGGGTCGGCCTTGGCGGGGGTAGCCGGCGGCCTTCAGGGTCTCGGCGACCGACTTCTTGAACTCGGCGTCCTTCGCCTTCGCCTCGTCGGGCGGGAGGCCCTTGGAGCTGTAGCTCTGGATGACCGTCTCGCCGATGGTGATGGTGGCGGGCGTGCCGGCGGCATGCGCCACGTTGTCGTAGCTCACCGAGCCGGCGGCCAGGACCTGCTTGGCGATGTCGCACGAGCTGGTGAACTTGACGGTGCCGGTCGGGTTGAACTGGAACGAGCACTCGGCCGGGTCGGCGTGCACCAGCACCTTGTTCTTCGCCTGCGCGGCGGCGAGGTCGGGGTTGGCCGCCTCGGTGAGCGCCTTGAACAGCGGGAAGAAGGTCAGCGCGGCGATCAGGCAGCCGGCCAGGATGATGGGCTTGCGGCCGATCTTGTCCGACAGCGAGCCGAAGACGATGAAGAACGGCGTGCCGATCAGCAGCGAGATCGCGATCATGATGTTCGCGGTGGCACCGTCGACCTTCAGCGACTGCGTCAGGAAGAACAGCGCGTAGAACTGACCGGTGTACCAGACCACGGCCTGGCCGGCGGTCAGGCCGATCAGCGCCAGGATCACGATCTTCAGGTTCTTCCACTGGCCGAACGACTCGGTCAACGGCGCCTTGGAGGTCTTGCCCTCCTCCTTCATCTTCTTGAAGGCGGGCGATTCGTTCATGCTCAGGCGGATCCACACGCTGATCGCGAGCAGGAAGATCGAGACCAGGAAAGGCACGCGCCAGCCCCAGTCGGCGAACGCCGCTTCGCCGACCAGCGTGCGGGTCCCCAGGATGACCATCAGCGACAGGAACAGGCCCAGCGTCGCGGTGGTCTGGATCCACGAGGTGTACGCGCCGCGCTTGCCGTGCGGAGCGTGCTCGGCCACGTAGGTGGCGGCACCGCCGTACTCACCGCCGAGCGCCAGGCCCTGCAGCAGGCGCAGGCCGATCAGGATGACCGGCGCGGCCACGCCGATCGCGGCGTAGTTGGGCAGGATGCCGACGATGAAGGTCGACAGACCCATGATCAGGATCGTGACCAGGAAGGTGTACTTGCGGCCGATCATGTCGCCCAGACGGCCGAAGAAGATCGCGCCGAACGGTCGCACGATGAAGCCGGCGGCGAACGCCAGCAGCGCGAAGATGAAGGCCGAGCCGGCATCCAGCCCCGCGAAGAACTGCTTGGCGATGATGGCCGCCAGCGATCCGTACAGGTAGAAGTCGTACCACTCGAACACGGTCCCGAGCGAGGACGCGAAGATGACCTTCTTCTCCTCCGCGGTCATCGGGCGCGCCGCAGCGGCGCCGGAGGTGGGTAGAACAGCAGCCATGGCTTGTCTCCTGCTTCAATCTTGAAGTTCGCCGCGGGATGCGGCGTTGGGAGAAGGATCGCTGCCTGCTCTGACCTGTCTCTGACGCGAAACCAACTGCAACTGACAACCCCCGGGAGAACCCGCGGATCAGTTTTTGCGATGTGAGACCCAGACCGGAATCGGTCTGGGTAGTTTCACCGGGGTCGCTGAACCCCGGCCTCCACGGCGACCGCCGCACGCCAGCGTTGGTCGAAACCCTCGGCGCCGCGCAGGCAATCGGCCACCATGTCCAGGGCATCGAAACCCCAGAACAGGCGCGGCGCCGCCGCGTCGGCCCGGTGCACCTCGAGCGTCGGCACGCCGAAGATGCCGCGCGCGATGGCGGCGTCGGTGTTGGCGCGCAGTTCCTGCTTCACGGCGTCGGAGCGCGGGTCGCGCGCCGGCTGCAGCCGCGCCTCGAGGCCCGCGAGCCGCCGGGGCTCGTCGACCTCCGCGCCACCGGTCCACACATGGCGCAGCACCGCCTCGCACTGATGGCGGTTCGCCAGCCCACCCCGACCGCAGGCGACCAGCAGGCGCAGCAAGGGCAACGGGTTGAACGGATGGACCGCCGGCAGCTGCAAGTCGATCCCGTGGCGGTGCGCCAGCCAAACGACCTGCCGGTAGGTCCAGTCGCGCTTCGGGCCGATCTCGGCCGGGCCGAGCTGGCCCCACTGCTTCAGCAGGCCGGCGAACAACACCGGTCGGTAGTCGACCACGTAGCTGCAGCCTTCGAGCGCCTGCGGCAGGCGCTCGAAGGCCAGATGGGCGTAGGGCGAGATCGGGTCGAACCAGAAGGTGATCGGCGTCATCCTGCGGACTCCTCCGGCTTGCGCCGCACGTCGAGCTGCAGCCAGACGGCGCGCTTGCCGGCATCGTCGAGGCGCGACCAGGCGGCGATCTCGTCGATCGTCCGGTAGCAGCCCTCGCACCAGCCACTGGCCGCGTCGATGCGGCAGATGTCGATGCACGGCGAGGCGACCGGCGTCGCGTCGTCGTCCCTCGTCGTCGGGCGGCCGTGCGTCGGGCTCATGACTGCACCACGTCGGCCACCGGCGCGGCTGTCAGCTGTTCCAGCGCCTGCGGACTCAGCGCGAACACGCCATTCGGATGGCCGGCCGCCGCCCACACCTCGGCAAAGCGGAACAGCTCGCGGTCGATCAGCGTGACGCAAGGCGAGGCATGGCCGATCGGCGACACGCCGCCGATCGAGTAGCCGGTGCGCGCCTTCACGAAGTCGGCGTCGGCGCGGCCGACCGCACCGACCAGGGCAGCCACCTTCTTCTCGTCGACACGCCGGTCACCCGACGTGACGACCAGCACCGCCACGTCGTCGGCTCGACGCCGGAAGATCACGCTCTTGGCGATCTGGCCGAGCGCGATGCCCAGCGCGTCGGCCGCCTCCTGCGAGGTGCGGGCGGCCACGTCCAGCCAGCGCGGCGCGTGCGCATGGCCGCGCTCGGCCAGCAGTTGCGTGACGCGGCGGAAGCCCTCGGGCCGCTGGGCCAGCGATGCGTCGTCGCTCATGCCGGCACACCGCGCTTTGCCAGCACCGCGTTCGCCACGCACGAGACCGGCTTGCGACCCAGCACGCCGGAAACGAAGGCCGCCGTGTCCACCAGAGCGTCGAGATCGATGCCGGTCTCGATGCCCAGCCCGTGCAACAGGAACACCACGTCCTCGGTCGCGACATTGCCGGTCGCCCCCTTGGCGTAGGGGCAGCCGCCGAGACCGGCGACGCTGGCGTCGAAGCAGTGCACGCCGAGTTCGAGACAGGCGTAGATGTTCGCCAGCGCCTGGCCGTAGGTGTCGTGGAAATGGCCGCTCACCTCGGCGAGCGGGTAGTGCTTCAGCGCGCGTTCCATTGCGGCCTGCACCCGACGCGGCGTGCCGACGCCGATGGTGTCGGCCACACCGACGTGCTGCACGCCGATGCCCTGCATCAGACGCACCACCTGCTCGACGCGGTCGGGCGACACCTCGCCTTCGTAGGGGCAGGCCAGCGCGCAGGAGATCGCGCCTCGCACCTTGAGGCCGGCCTCGCGCGCCGCGGCGACCACCGGCGCGAAGCGCTCGATCGATTCGGCGATGCTGCAGTTGATGTTCTTCTGGCTGAAGGCCTCGCTCGCGGCACCGAACACGACGACCTCGTCGGGCCATCCGTCGCGTGCCGGCTGCAGCGCTGCCTCGAGTCCCTTCAGGTTCGGCACCAGGACGCTGTAGCGCACGCCGGCCCGGCGGCGCAGACCCGCCATGACCTGCGCGTTGTCGGCCATCTGCGGCACCCATTTCGGGCTGACGAAACTCGTGACCTCGATCTCGCGCAATCCGGCGGACTGCAGCCGATGCACCAATTCGATCTTGTGCTCTGCAGCGACCGGCTGCTTCTCGTTCTGCAGACCGTCCCGTGGACCGACGTCGACCAGCGTCACCCGGCTCGGCAACATGTGTGGTTCCTCACAAACATTTGGCGGTGCATTTCGGTGCGCCGAAGCGCCCCCCGTGAACGGGCGGACGGCTCTCCCCATTGTGCGGGATGGGCGTGACGACACCGGTAACGCACCATGCGCTCAACTTCCGGGGCTCGCTGCGATGTCCACCACCTTCACCCGCCTTCAGCTCGCCACCCGCATCCATTTCACGCTGCTGCGCACGCTGGGCGAAGGCATCGACGTGGCCCGCATGCTGCGGCAGCGCCACTACGCCGAAGAGGTGGCGAGCGTGTGCCGCAGCCTCAGCGACTACGCGCTGCATGAACTGGCCGATCGCTTCGAGGACGCCACCGCCGCCGAGGACATCAAGATCCACATGGAAGTTGCCGCGCGAGAAGCGCGCGCCGCGCTGGCGCAGATCCCGCGCCGTGCACCGGTCGCGCAGCAGGAACTCGCGTGGTCGCAGGACACCAGCGGATTCGGTCTGAGCCGCCCCCTCCAAGCCCTGGACACCGCGTTGCCCGCGCCGGCGCGCATCAGCCGCTTCTCGCCGTCGAACTGGCTGGGCATCGGCCGCGATCGGCAGGACAGCGCCGCTCCCTGACGACGCGCCGACCGGCTCACGCGGCAGCGGCCGCCGCCGGCTCGAAGTCCAGCAGCGCCTCGCCTTCGGCGACCTGTTCGCCGGCGGCGAAGCGCAGGCCCTTGACGACGCCGTCGCAGGGTGCATTCAAGGTGTGCTCCATCTTCATCGCCTCCATCACGGCCAGGGCCTGGCCGCGCCGTACACGTTCGCCGGCACCCACCAGAAAGCCCACCACCTTGCCGGGCATCGGCGCCGTCAGGCGCCCGCCTTCGCCGGCACCGTCGCCGGCATGGGCGAGCACGTCCACCTCGCGAACCCAGGCCGAGCCGTCGGGCGTGAACACGGCCAGGTGCTCGCCGACCGCATAGGCCGACAGCATCAGCCGGCGTGCGCCGAGCCGGACATCGTGGCGTTCCGCGCCGAGCGCCTGCACCTCGAAGGCCTGTACCACCGTGTCGACCTGCAACTGCATCGCGCCGTCGCGCGTGCGTTGCAGCGACGCGCGCAGCGACATGCCGGCGTGTTCGATCTCGAAGCGCCGCAAGGCGCTGCCATGCAGGCGCCAGCCATCGCGGCGCGACCACGGGTCGGCGTCCTCACCGGCCCGCTCGTGCGCGAGCGCGTGCGCGACCACGCCCGCGGCGACCCATTCCGGCGCCAGCGGCGGTGCATCGAACAGGCCTGCGCGTTCCCGCTCGATCAGTCCGGTGTCGAGGTCGGCCGTGGCAAACGACGGGCTGTTGACCACGCGACGCAGGAAGGCCACGTTGTTCTGCGGCCCGACCAGATGGGTGTGCGCCAGCGCCCGGTCCATGCGCACGAGCGCCTGCTCGCGGTCCCGGCCCCAGACGATGAGCTTCGCGACCATCGAGTCGTAGTAGGGCGTGATCGCATCGCCTTCGCCCACGCCGGCGTCGATCCGCACCGCCGCCGACTCGGCGCCGTTGGCACACTCGAAGGCCACATGCGCCGGCCAGCGCAGCACGTGCAGGCGGCCGGTGGACGGCAGGAAGTCGGCATCGGGGTTCTCGGCGCAGAGGCGCGCCTCGATCGCATGGCCATGGATCCGCAGTTCGTGCTGCTGCAGTGGCAGGGGCTCGCCGGCCGCGACCCGCAACTGCCACTCGACGAGGTCGAGCCCGGTGATCGCCTCGGTCACCGGATGCTCGACCTGCAGCCGCGTGTTCATCTCCATGAAGTAGAAGCGGCCGTCGGGCTCGGCGATGAACTCCACCGTGCCGGCACCGACGTAGCCGACCGCCTTCGCGGCCGCGACCGCCGCCTCCCCCATCGCGCGGCGACGATCCTCGCTCATGCCGGGCGCCGGCGCCTCCTCGAGCAGCTTCTGGTGGCGGCGCTGCACCGAGCAGTCACGCTCGAACAGGTAGACGCAGTGACCATGGGTATCGCCGAACACCTGGATCTCGATGTGCCGCGGCTTCTGCAGGTAGCGCTCGACCAGCACGGCGTCGTCGCCGAAGCTGCCGAGGGCCTCGCGCCGGCAGGACGCGAGAGCCGCATCGAACGCCGATTCTTCGCTCACCACGCGCATGCCCTTGCCGCCGCCGCCGGCACTGGCCTTGATCAGCACCGGGTAGCCGATGCGCGCGGCCTCGCTCCGCAGCAGCGCCGGGTCCTGGTCGGCGCCGTGGTAGCCGGGCACCAGCGGCACGCCGGCCGCTTCCATCAGGCGCTTGGACTCAGCCTTCAGGCCCATGGCCCGGATCGCCGACGGCGTGGGGCCGATGAACACGATGCCGGCTGCGACGCAGGCCTCGGCGAAGCCGTCGTTCTCGCTGAGGAAGCCGTAGCCCGGATGCACCGCCTGCGCGCCGGTCGCGATTGCGGCCTCGAGGATGCGGTCGGTGCGCAGGTAGCTGTCGCGCGGCGCGGCGGCGCCGATGCGGACCGCCTCGTCGCAGGCCTTGACATGCCGCGCGTTCGCGTCGGCATCGGAGTACACCGCGACCGTCGCGATGCCCAGCCGCCGCGCGGTCGTGGCCACGCGGCAGGCGATCTCGCCGCGGTT
>NZ_AZND01000099.1:0-12662 GCF_000576205.1 Methylibium sp. T29
GTGCGCGCGGTGGCCGGCGACATCACCACCGCCGAAGGCCGCGCCGCGGCGCTGGCGGCCTGCCCGCAGGTCGACATCCTGGTGAACAACGCCGGCGGTCCGCCGACCGGCGACTTCCGCGACTGGGACCGCGCCGCCTGGATCGCGGCGCTCGACGCCAACATGCTGACGCCGATCGAGTTGATGAAGGCCGTGGTCGATCCGATGATGGCGCGCGGCTTCGGCCGCATCGTCAACATCACGTCGGCGGCGGTGAAGGCGCCGATCGACATCCTGGGCCTGTCCAACGGCGCGCGCTCGGGGCTCACCGGCTTCGTGGCCGGCCTGTCGCGCACGACGGTGGCGCGCAATGTGACGATCAACAACCTGCTGCCCGGCCCGTTCGAGACCGAACGACTCGCCAGGACGCTGGAGGGTGCCGCGCAGGCCAGCGGCCTGACGACGGCGCAGCGCGCGCTGAAGAACCGCGGGGCGCTTCGGCACGCCGGCCGAGTTCGGCGCGGCGTGCGCCTTCCTGTGTGGCGCCCAGGCCGGCTACATCACCGGTCAGAACCTGCTGATGGACGGCGGGGCCTACCCCGGCACGTTCTAGGGCCTGCGCAGCACGGGCGCGAGCCCTCCGGTCGCGTCAACGGCCCTAGCGCCGCGAGGCCCAGAGCTGCAGGTCGGCCTCCGAGAGCGGCGGCGCGATCCGCAGGCCCTGCAGTTCCTCGCAACCCAGCTCGCGCAGGAAGCGCTCCTGGACCTCGGTCTCCACGCCCTCGGCGATGACGGTCATGCCCAGGCTGCGGCCGAGCTGCACGATCGCCCGCACGATGGCCGCGGCGTCGGCGTTCTGCGGCACGTCCTGCACGAAGGATCGATCGATCTTCACCTTGTCGATCGGCAGTTCCTTCAGGTGACCGAGCGACGAGTAGCCGGTGCCGAAGTCGTCGACCGAGATGCGCATGCCCAGCGCCTTGAGCTGCGCCAGCGTCGCCTTCACCTCGTCCAGGTCGTCCATCAGCATGCGCTCGGTGAGCTCGAGCTCCAGCCATGCCCCGTTCACCTGCTCCTGCCGCAGCAGTTCGGCCAGCGAGTCGACGAAGCCGCGCTGCTGGAACTGCATGCTGCTGAGGTTGACCGAGATCGGCAGCTCGAGCCCCTGCGCATGCCAGCGCCGGGCGCAGCGCATCGCCTCGCGCAGCACCCACTGGCCGATCGGCAGCATCAGCCGGCGCTCCTCGGCCACCGGGATGAAGTCATCGGGCAGCAGCGGGCCGCGCTCGGGATGGTGCCAGCGGATCAACGCCTCGACCCCGACCAGCCGGCCGTCGCCGGAGCGCAGCTGCGGCTGGTAGTGGAGCTCGAAGGCCCCGGTCTCCAGCGCCTGCGCCAGCTGGCTCTCGACCACCAGCGCGTCGTAGGCGGCGCTGGCCACCACCGGGTCGAAGAACTGCACGTTGGCGCGACCGCGCGCCTTGGCCATGTACATCGCCGCGTCGGCATGCTGGATCAGCTCGGCCGGCGTGCGGCCATGCTCGGGGAACAGCGAGACGCCAATCGATGGCGACACCGAGATCGAACGGCCCGCGGCCTCGAGCGGCGCCTCGATCACCGCCAGCAGCTTGCCCGCCACCTGCTCCACGACGCTGCGGTCGGTCACGCCCGGGATCAGCACCATGAACTCGTCGCCGCCGAAGCGTGCCACCAGGTCGTCGGCGCGCAGGTTGTCGGTGATGCGCGCCGTCACGGTCTGCAGCAGCAGGTCGCCGACCAGGTGGCCGAGCGAGTCGTTGATGCGCTTGAAGTGGTCGAGGTCGATGAACAGCAGCGCGATCTGCGCATCCCCGCTGCGGTGCGAGGCCGTGAGTCGCTCGAGCTGCAGGCCGAATGCGGCGCGGTTGGGCAGGCCGGTCAGCGCGTCGTGGTGCGCGAGGTGGTGGATGCGCGCCTGCGCGGCCACGCGCTCGCGGATGTCGCGCACGATCACCAGGCGCAGCCGCTCGCCGCTGCGCATGATCGAGCGGGTGATCAGCTCGACCGGGATGCGTTCTCCGGCGCGGCCGAGCGCGACGCTCTCCCACGCCGCCTCGGCGCCGGTGGCCAGCGCCTGCTGCGCGCGCGGCAGGTGGTCGGGCGCCAGGAACTCCGCGGTCTGCCGGCCGATGACCTCGTCGCGGGTGTAGCCGGTGAGCTCGCAGATCGGCTCGTTGATGTCGATCACCGTGCCGTTGCGGTGGAACAGGATGCCCTCGGCGCTCGCCTGCATGAACTTCGCGAGCCGTTCTTCCGATTCGCGCACGGCGCGCTCGGCCAGCCGGTGCTTGGTGATGTCGGTGACCCGCACGAAGGCGCCCGACAGCTCGCCCTCGTCGTCGAAGTTCGGCAGCACGTCGACCTCGAGCCATTGCGGCCGGCCGGCGGCATCGGTCAGTTCGCGCTCGTAGGACACCTGGGCGCGGGTCTCGACCACCCGCTCGATGTAGGGGCGGATCTGTTGCCAGCCGCGCTCGCCGACGATCTCGGCCGCGGTGCGGCCGAGGATGTTCTCGGGGGTCCAGCCCAGTGCGCTCGCATAGTGGCGGTTCGCGAAGGTGCAGCGGAAGCCCTGCTGTTCGTAGTAGGCGATCAGCGCCGGCACGTTGTCGGCCAGCACGCGCAGCTGCGTGGTCTGCTCGCGCAGCGCGAGCTCGGTGCGCTTGCGCGCGCTCACGTCGTGCAGCGCGCACAGGCAGAGCTCGGTGTCGCGGTTCCAGCGCGCATCGCACTCGAGCCAGCCGACCTCGCCGCCGGGCCGGCGGAACTGCAGCTCGAGGCGGAAGCGGTCGGCCGTGTCGAGATGGTCCAGTGCCTTCAGCAGCTCGCGGCGCGACGGCGCGGAGAGCCGGTCGAGCCACGCCTCGCCGTCGGCGGCGGCGTCGCGGTGCCAGCCGGTGCATGCCGCCAGCGGTTCGTTCACGGCCAGCAGGCGCGCGTCGCGGCCGATCGCCATCATCAGCCCGGGAGCCGATGCCAGTCGTGCGCTTGAGGAAGGGCGACGTCGCGGGAGGTGTGCATGGGAGCGGCTGCCTGCGCCGATCATAGCGAGCCGACCGCGCCACGGATGCGACCAAACGTTCGTCGGACTAGGGGCTGGAGAGGGGCTGTCTAGGGGCCGTCGCGGCGTCCGGGCGTCGATCGTCGCGTCGACACCCCGATGCCGGCCACGATCAGTGCGAACGCCACGCCGTGGTACCACTGCGGCAGCTCGCCCAGCAGCGCGGCCGACAGCAGCGCGGCGAACAGCGGCGTGAGGTTGCCGAAGAAGGCCGCCGCCGCCGGACCGGCCAGCGCGACACCCAGGCCCCAGCAGCGGTAGGCGATCAGCGAGGGGCCGACGGCGACGAACAGCAGCGCGGCCACCACCCAGGCGTTCCATCGGATCGGCGCGCTGCCGAGCGCCTGCTCGCCCGCGGCGGCCGCCGCAGCGCTGATCAGTCCGAACGCCACCTGCACCAGCAGCACCTCGGACCAGGTCCACGGGCGCGGCACCTGCCCCTCGGCCTGCAGCAGCGGCTGCCGCGCGCCGCGCAGATGCTCCGGCGGGCGCGCCAGCATCCAGCTGTAGAACGCCCACGCGACGATTGCCACCAGGATGTAGAGATCGCCGGTGACGAACTGCACGCGCGCCAGCGCCGCCGGGTTGCCGCGCGCGATGACCAGCGCCACGCCGGCCAGCGACAGCGCGGCGCCCGCGAGCTGGCGGCGCTGCGGACGCACGCCATGGAACAGCGCGCCGATCGCGAGCATCCAGACCGGCATGCTGGCGGCGATCAGCGTCACGTTGATCGGCGTGGACGTCTGCAGCGCCAGGTACTGCAGCGCGTTGTAGCTGCCCACGCCCAGCGTGCCGAGCAGCAGCAGGTGCGGCCAGCGCGCCGCCAGTTCGCGCGGCGCGCGGAACACCCGCCAGCCCAGCGGCAGCAGCAACAGCAGGGCCAGCCCCCAGCGCAGCAGGTTCAGCGTCAGCGGCGGCACGCTGCCCACCGCGAGCCGGCCGACCACCGCGTTGCCGGCCCACATGAGGGGCGGCAGGGTCATCAGCAGGGCAACGCGAGGGGTCAGGCCGGTCATCGAAGCTCAGAGCCGACTCGGCGGGTCGGGCGGCATGGCGGCGCCGCAGTTCCAGCACTGCTCGAACGGACCGTCGATGCGCTCGCCGCAGCCCGGGCAGACCCACAGATGCGGCGGGCAGTGCGTCAGCTCGTCGAGCATGACGCTGGCGCGGTCGAACTGCTCCTCGTGCTGGATCCAGACCTCGGGCAGGGCCTGGTCGGGCGGCACCTGGCCGGCGATGCTGCTGGCGAATGCCCGCTGCACCGTGGCCGCGATGCCCGCCTGCCCCAGCAGGTCGGCCCACAGCGTGGCGATGGCGAGGTTGGGGGCAGGTCGAAGTCGGCGCATCGGCAAGGGGTTTGGGAACCCTGGCACGATACCGGAGAACACGAAACCCCCGAGGACTCCCGCATGCCCGCAGCCACCGTCAAAGCGATCCAGGTCCCGCACGCCGGCGGTGCCGACGCGATGCAACTCGTCGACCTGCCGATCGGGGAACCCGGTCCCGGCGAGGTGCGCATCCGCCACCATGCCTGCGGGCTGAACTTCATCGACGTCTACCAGCGCAGCGGCCTGTACGCCTTGCCGATGCCGCTCACGCTGGGCATGGAGGGGGCCGGCGTGATCGAGGCGGTCGGCGCCGGCGTGACGCACCTGCGCGCCGGCGACCGCGCCGCCTACGCCAGCGCGCCGCCGGGAGCCTATTGCGAGGCGCGGGTGATGCCGGCCAAGTGCGTGGTGCAACTGCCCGACGGCATCGACTTCGAGACCGGGGCCGCGATGATGCTCAAGGGCTTGACCGTCCAGTACCTGCTGAAGAAGACGCTGCCGCAGGGCGGCCTGCAGCCGGGCGACAGCGTGCTGTTCCATGCCGCGGCCGGCGGCGTGGGCCTGATCGCCTGCCAGTGGGCGCGCGCGCTGGGCCTGCGCCTGATCGGCACCGCCGGCAGCGACGAGAAGTGCGCGCTGGCCGTGCAGCACGGCGCCGAGCACGCCATCAACTACCGGCGCGAGGATTTCGTCGCGCGCGTGAAGGAGCTCACCGGCGGGCGTGGCGTGAAGGTGGTCTATGACTCGGTGGGCCTCGACACTTTCGAGAAGTCGCTCGACGTGCTGCAGCCCTTCGGCCTGCTGGCGAACTTCGGCAACGCCTCGGGCAAGGCACCGCCGGTGGACCTGGGCGTGCTGGCAGCCAAGGGTTCGCTGTACGTGACCCGACCGACGCTGTTCACCCACATCGCCACGCGCGAGAGCACGCAGGCGATGGCCGACGACCTGTTCGCTGTCGTCGGCAGCGGCGAGGTGAGGATCCCGGTCGAGCGTCGCTATGCGCTGGCCGACGCGGCGCAGGCGCACCGCGACCTGGAGGCCCGCCTGACCACCGGCTGCAGCGTGCTGCTGCCCTGAGCCGGGCGGCTCAGCCGCCCGCGGTGCCGGGCGCGCCGACCGCACTGCGGTAGGCATGCCAGGACGCGTGACCCAGCACCGGCCCGACCACCAGCAGGCCCAGGAACTCCGGCAGCATCGCCAGCACGACCAGCACGACGATCAGCGCCGCCCACGCCAGCATCACGCCGGTCTGCGTCAGCACCAGCCGCAGGCTGACCAGGGCGGCGGTGATCGCGTCGGCCGGCCGGTCGAGCAGCAGCGGGATCGACACCGCACTCACCGCGTAGATGAGCCCGGCGAACACGCTGCCGACCCCGACGTAGGCGGTGATGAAGCCGAGGTTCTGCGGGTCCAGCAGCGCGAGCAGCGAGCCCTTGAAGTCGGGCATGCCGTCGAAGCTGAGCGCGAACACGATCAGCGCGGCGCGTCCCCACAGCATCTCGAGGATCAGCAGGGCCCCGCCGAACAGGGCCATGCTGCCCGGCCGTTCGCGCCAGGCCCACAGCGACGCGGCCAGCGAAGGCCGCTCGCCGCGTTCGAGCGCGCGGCTCGCGTGGTAGAGCCCGGTGCAAAGGAAGGGGCCGACCAGCAGGAAGCCGGCCGACAGCGCCAGCGTGTAGGCCGGTGCATGGCGGAACACCAGCATCAACAACCAGCCCATCGCCACGAAGCAGCCGCCGTAGAACAGGCCCAGTCCGGGACAGCGGCGGAAGTCGTGCCAGCCGGCCGCCAGCCAGCGCAGCGGGTCGCCGAGGTGCAGTCGGGCCAGCGGCAGGTCGAAGGCGGTCAGCGCTGCGCCGGGCGGCGGACCCAGGTCGGGTGCGGGTCCGAGTGGCGCGGGGTTGTCGGAGGTCATGCGCGCAGCGTAGACGCTGCGCGGCCCGCGGTCCTAGCGGGTAGACACCGAGCACAAGGTCGGTGGCAGCGGCGGGGCCGGCCCCGCGGCCGCCCGGTCGTCAGCCGCGTCGCACGCGCCGCAGTTCGTCGAGGATCAGCAGCGCGGCGCCCACGGTGATGGCGCTGTCGGCGATGTTGAAGGCCGGGAAATGCCAGCCGGCCCAGTGGACGTCGAGGAAGTCGACCACGTAGCCGTGCAGCAGCCGGTCGATCACGTTGCCGATGGCCCCGCCGAGGATCAGCGACAGTGCCCAGGCGAACAGGCGCTGGTGCCCCTGGCTGCGCAGCATCCAGACGATGAAGCCGGCCGCCACCAGGCCCAGGCCGACGAAGAACCAGCGCTGCCAGCCCGAGGCGCCGGCCAGGAAGCTGAACGCCGCGCCGGTGTTGTGCACGCGCACGATGTTGAAGAAGCCCGTCACGTGGCGTGCATCGCCGTACTGGAAGTGGCCGAGGATCAGCGTCTTGGTGAGCTGGTCCAGCACGATCACGATCAGTGCGACGCCCAGCCAGGTGAGCAGGCCGCCGCGGCCGAAGGTCGTTGTCCTGGCCATGGCGTCAGGCCACCGTGCGGCTTTCGCCGGCACCGTAGAGATTGTTGGTGCAGCGGCCGCAGATCGTCGGGTGGGCCGGGTCGGCGCCGACGTCGTCGCGGTAGTGCCAGCAGCGTTCGCACTTCGCGGCGCTGCTCGGCGTGACCGCGACCGTCAGCGCGTCGGCCGCCGCCGCGGTGGCGGCCGAGGTGATGAACACGAACTTCAGGTCCTCGCCCAGTGACTGCAGCAGCGCCAGGTCGTCGGCCGGCGCGCCGACCGCCACCGTGGCCTGCAGCGATGCGCCCACCGCGCCGGCGGTGCGGACGGCCTCGATCTCCTTGTTGACGGCATCGCGGATCTCGCGCACACGGGTCCACTTGTCCAGGCGCGCGGCCTCGGGGGGCGCGAAGGGGGTATAGGTCTGCGTGAAGATCGACGGCGACACGCCCGGCGCGAAGATCGGCCAGGCCTCCTCGGCGGTGAAGCTCAGGAACGGCGCCATCCAGCGCAGCATCGCGCCGGTGATGCGGTGCAGCGCAGTCTGCGCGCTGCGCCGCGCCAGCGATTTCGGGGCGGTGGTGTAGAGCCGGTCCTTCAGCACGTCGAGGTAGAACGCACCGAGGTCTTCGCTGCAGTAGACCTGCAGTTTCGCGACCACCGGGTGGAATTCGTAGACCTCGTAGTGCGCCAGGATCTCGGCCTGCAGCTGCGCCGCGCGGTCGATCGCGTAGCGGTCGATCTCCAGCAACTGCCCGTCCGGCACCGCGTCGGTCGCCGGGTCGAAGTCGCTGGTGTTGGCGAGCAGGAAGCGCAGCGTGTTGCGGATGCGCCGGTAGGCGTCGACCACGCGTGCGAGGATCTTGTCGTCGATGTTCAGGTCGCCCGAGTAGTCGGTGCTGGCGACCCACAGCCGGATGATCTCGGCACCCAGCTTCTCGCTCACCGACTGCGGCACCACGGTGTTGCCGAGCGATTTGCTCATCTTGCGGCCCTGGCCGTCGGTCGCGAAACCGTGCGTCAGCAGGCCGCGGTAGGGCGCACGGCCCTCGATCGCGCAGGCGATCAGCAGCGAGCTGTGGAACCAGCCGCGGTGCTGGTCGTGGCCCTCGAGGTAGAGGTCGGCCTCGGGCCCGCCGTCGTCGCGGCCGGCGCCGGCATGGCTGCCGCGCAGCACGTGGAAGAAGGTCGAGCCGGAGTCGAACCACACGTCGAGGATGTCGGTGCTCTTGGCGTAATCGCCGGCTGCCTCGCCCAGCCACTCGCGCGGGTCGAGCCGTGACCAGGCCTCCACGCCGCCCTGCGCCACCAGCGCGGCGGCGCGGTCCATCAGCGCCAGCGTGTCGGGGTGCAGCTCGCCGCTCACCTTGTGCAGGAAGAAGGGCAGCGGCACGCCCCAGTTGCGCTGGCGGCTGATGCACCAGTCGGGCCGGTTGGCGATCATGTCGCGCAGCCGGGCGCGGCCGTTCTCGGGGTAGAAGGCGGTGGCGTCGATCGCCGCCAGCGCGGTCTGGCGCAGCGTCTTCGGCGCCTTGTCGACGGTGAACACGCCCTCGCCCTCGTCCATGCGCACGAACCACTGCGCCGCGGCGCGGTAGATCACCGGCGTCTTGTGGCGCCAGCAGTGCGGGTAGCTGTGCTCGAGCTTCGCGGTCGCCATCAGCCGGCCGGCATCCTGCAGCGCCTGCACGATCAGCGGGTTGGCCTTCCAGATGAACTGGCCGCCGAACAGCGGCAGCTCGGCCGCGTACACGCCATTGCCCTGCACGGGGTTCAGGATCTCGTCGTGCTTCATCCGTGCGCGATGCAGGAGTTGAAGTCCTCCACGCCGTAGGCCGGCGCCGAGTGGACGATGCCGGTGCCGTCCTCGGCGGTGGCGTAGTCGGCCAGGTAGACCGGGCTGCGGCGCGCGTAGCCCGGGTGCACGTGGGCCAGCGGATGGTGGAACTCCAGGCCCTCGAGCGCCTGGCCGGCGGTCGTGGCGAGCACCGTGCCGGCCAGGCCGTAGCGCGCCAGGCACTTCTCCACCAGCGCATTGGCCAGTAGCAGCAGGCCGCGCTCGGTGTCGACCAGCGCGTACTCGAGCTCGGGGTTGAGGTTCAGCGCCTGGTTGGCGGGAAGGGTCCATGGCGTCGTGGTCCAGATCACCGCGAACGCGTCCTTGGCCAGCGCCGGCAGGCCGAAGGCGGCGGCGAGCTTCTGCGGCTCGGCGGCCAGGAAGGCCACGTCCACCGTCGGCGAGGACTTGTTCTCGTACTCGATCTCGAACTCGGCCAGCGAGCTGCCGCAGTCGAAGCACCAGTACACCGGCTTCAGACCGCGGTAGACGAAGCCGCGCTCCATCACGCGCTTCAACGCGCGGATCTCGCCGGCCTCGTTGCCGAAGTCCATCGTGCGGTAGGGCTGGTCCCAGGCGCCGAGCACGCCCAGGCGCTTGAAGTCGGCCCGCTGCTGCTCGATCTGCTCGGTGGCATAGGCACGGCTCTTCGCCTGCACCTCGTCGCGCCCCAGGCCGCGGCCGTGCAGCTTCTCGATCTGGTTCTCGATCGGCAGGCCGTGGCAGTCCCAGCCCGGCACGTAGAGCGCGTCGTAGCCGGCCAGCTGACGCGCCTTGACGATCATGTCCTTCAGCACCTTGTTCAGCGCGTGGCCGATGTGCAGCTGGCCGTTGGCGTAGGGCGGGCCGTCGTGCAGCACGAAGCGCGGCCGGCCGACGCGGGCGTCGCGCAGGCGCTGGTAGGTGCCCTGCTGCTCCCACTGCTTCACCCAGCCCGGTTCGCGCTTGGGCAGGTCGCCGCGCATCGGGAAGGGCGTGTCGGGCAGGTTCAGCGTGGCGCGGTAGTCGGTGGGCTGGTCGGTGCTCATGGCGTTCTCGGCGCGGCCGCGCGGGCGGCGCGCGGCGGGGACAGGCAGGGGTGCGTCGGCGCAGCGGGCGCCGGCGCCGCAGGGTCAGCGGCCTGAATTCGATCGCGGGTGTCTGGCGGCGCTCGGCCGCATGGGCCGCGTGCGGGCTGCTCGTCAGCCACTGGCGCGCCTGGCTCACGTCCTGCGCGATCGCGGCGGTCAGCGCAGCGAGCCCGTCGTAGCGGGCTTCGTCGCGTAGCTTGTGCAGCAGTTCCACGCGGACGAGTTTACCGTAGCCCCCCTCGGCGCCCAGGTGCGCAGGCCAGTCCAGGCAGTGCACTTCAAGGAGCACCCGGCCGCTGTCGTCCACCGTGGGGCGGGCCCCCAGGCTGGCCACACCGTCGAGCGGCTCGGCGGTCAGGCCGTGGGTGCGCACGACGTAGATGCCGTGCGCGGCCGGCTTGGGGTGGGGGAAACGCAGGTTCAGCGTGCGGAAGCCGTCGCCGCCGTCCGGGCCGGCGCCGAGCTCGCGGCCCAGCTTGCGGCCGTGGGTGACGTGGCCGCTGATGCTGTAGGGCCGCCCCAGCAGGCGGGTGACCAGCGCCATGTCGCCGGCGCCCAGCGCCTCGCGCACCGCCGAGCTGCTGACGCGCAGGCCGTGCACCTCGTAGCTCATCATCCGCGCCACGTCGAAGCCCTGGCGTTCGCCGGCGGCGTCGAGCATCGCGTAGTCGCCGGCCCGCTTCGCGCCGAAGCAGAAGTCGTCGCCCACCAGCACGTAGCGCGCCTTCACGCCGCGCAGCAGCACGTCGTCGATGAAGGCCTGCGGCGACTGGTCGGCGAAGGTCTGGTCGAAGCGCAGCACGACGACGCGCTGCACGCCGCAGCGCGCCAGTTCGCCGAGCTTGTCGCGCAGCGTGGCGATGCGCGCCGGCGCCTTGGCCGGGGTGCCGGCACGCGCGGCGAAGAAGTCGCGCGGATGGGGCTCGAAGGTCAGCACGGTGCTGAGCAGGTCGCGGTGCTCGGCCTCGCTCTTGAGCAGCGCCAGCATCGCCTGGTGGCCGCGGTGCACGCCATCGAAGTTGCCGACCGTGACGGCCGACGCGCCGCCATCGGCCAGCAGGATGTGGTGCAGACCTCGGAACACTTGCATCGGCGGATTATCGCGACAGCGCGCGCAGGACCCTGTCGCCTCGGGAGCAGACGCAAAAAGGCCCGCTCGAGGCGGGCCTTCCTGAACCGGCCCGGCGCAAGGCCGGCCGGAACCGTTGTCATCAACGGTTCGAGATGTACATCGTGATCTCGAAGCCGTAACGCAGGTCGGTCGCTTGGGGCTTTTGCCATTGCATGTCGAATCTCCTTCACTCGGGTGGCACAGGGCCGGTTTGGCGGCTGCGGAGTGAACGGTTTCCCGTCAACTCATGGCTCATGATGCCCACGTGAGCGGCCGTCGGGCAGGGTCCCGGCCATGATTCGCGCCTCATGATTTTCTGGAATCGGCGCCGCGCCGGTGGGTGGCCGGCCGATACCATGCGGCGCATGAGTCTGCGCTTGAAGATCCACCTGATCGTCGGTGTGCTGGTGGCGCTGTGCCTGGTGGCCGTCATGGCGCTGCAGGTCAAGAGCGCGCGCGACGCGATCCGGGAGGAGATCGAGGCCGCCAACCGCGTGGCCGCGCAGTTGCTGCAGCGCACGCTGTGGCTGCAGGCGGCGCGCGGCACGCCGGCGATGATCGGCTACCTGCAGGGGGTAGGCCGGGTGCGGGCGAACGACATCACGCTGCTCGACGGCAAGGGCGAACTGGTCTACCAGTCGCCGCCGTCGCCCTACAAGTCGGGCCGAGATGCGCCCGACTGGTTCGTCGATTTCATGGCGCCGCCGCTGGAGCCGCAGAAGATGGATTTCCCCGACGGCACGCTGGTGGTGCGGGCCGACCCCTCGCGCGCGGCGCTCGATGCCTGGGACCAGTTCGCGGTGCTGGGGTTGGCCGCGCTGGGCGTGTTGGCGGTTCTCAACCTGGTGGTGTTCTGGGTGGTCGGCCGCACGGTCGAGCCGTTCGGGCAGATCGTCGCGGCGCTCAACCGCATCGAGGCCGGGCAGCTCGACGTCACGCTGCCGCGCCTGCCGGGCACCGAGGCGGCTGCCATCGGCGCCGCCTTCAACCGCATGGTGGTGGGCGTCAGCGAGCGCATCGAGGCCGAGCGCCGGGCCGCGCAGGCCGAGCACGAGCTGTCCGACCGCCGCGACCTGGCACGCTGGATCGACCGCCACCTGGAGCAGGAGCGCCGCCTGATCGCGCGCGAGCTGCACGACGAACTGGGCCAGTCGGTCACCGGCATGCGCAGCCTGGCGCTGTCGGTGGCGCAGCGCGTCGCCATCGCCGACCCTGAGGCCGCGCGCGCCGCGCAGGTGATCGCCGAGGAAAGCTCGCGCCTCTACGACGCGATGCACGGCCTGATCCCGCGGCTGGCGCCGCTGGTGCTCGACGTCTTCGGTCTGGCCGATGCGCTGCGCGACCTGGTCGAGCGCACCCGGGTCAGCCAACCGCAGGCCAGCGTCGAGCTGCACATCGACCTGGGCGACGTGCAGCTGGGCAGCGAGGCGACGCTGGCGCTCTACCGTGCGGCGCAGGAGGGGTTGACCAATGCGCTGCGCCACGGCCAGGCCAGGCAGCTGAACGTCAGCCTGCATGCCGAGTCCGAAGGCGCCGAGCTGCAGGTCGACGACGACGGCCAGGGTCTGGCACCCGACTGGCGCGAGAAGGCGCGGCAGGACGGCGGCCACTACGGCCTGCGCTGGCTGGCCGAGCGCGTGGAGGCGCTGGGCGGCGTGCTGCGCATCGACAACCGCAGCCCGCGCGGCGTCGCCCTGCGGGTGTGGTTGCCGTTCACCGTGGCGGAGCCGGCGTGAAGCGCGCATCGG
>NZ_AZND01000100.1:0-12643 GCF_000576205.1 Methylibium sp. T29
CGGGAGCCGTGGCGGGCGGTGCCGTCGTCGAACAGCCGGCCAGCGCCAGCAACCCGCCCGCGCCGGCAAGCAGCAGCCGCCGCCGGTGCGATACGGACCAGTTGTCAGACATCAAAACGGCTCGATCCAAGATTCTTTATTCCTCTGGCGGATAAGCAACTCATTTATCTGTTGTTCGCATTTGCTCATGCGGTCCCTACAGTTCGACACTGCGGCATTTTTGCGGCGGCGCAACAGGCATACATGGACTTCATCGCGGTGTTGATCGGTTTCGGCGTAGGCGCCATTGTCGGCATGACCGGCGTCGGTGGCGGCTCGCTGATGACACCGCTGATGCTGGGCGTGTTCGGGCTGCCGCCGGCGGTGGCCATCGGGACCGATCTCTGGTTCGCCGGGCTGACCAAGATCTCGGGCTCCATCGCCCATTGGCGGCAGCAGCACATCGACCACGACATCCTGAAGCAGTTGCTGATGGGCAGCATCCCGGCGGCGCTGGCGACGATCGCCTGATGCACGCGACCGGCGTCACCAAGGCCTGGGCCAGCGCCCTGACGCTGGCGCTCGGCATCGCCCTGCTCATCACCGCGGTCACGGTGGCCTACCGGCAGGCCTGGCATGCGGTCGGCCTGAAGCTGGAGCGCTGGCTGCCGCAGGAGCGCAAGGCGGCCTGGACGGTGGCCTCGGGCGTCGTGCTGGGCGTGCTGGTCTCGCTGAGCTCGATCGGCGCCGGCGCGATCGGCGCCACCCTGATCCTGCTGCTGCACCCCCGGATCGAGACCCGCCGACTGGTCGGCACCGACATTGCCCACGCGGTGCCGCTGACGCTGGTCGCCGGCATCGGACACGCCACGCTCGGCCATGTGGACTGGCTCCTGCTGGTCACGCTGCTGGTCGGCTCGATCCCCGGCATCTGGATCGGTGCCCAGCTGACCCGCCAGCTGCCCGACCGGCTGGTTCGCGGCTTTCTCTGCACCGCGCTGGTCGCCGCCGGCGTGAAGGTCATTTACTGAACCACGATGGTTTGACAGACGAACGATGTACCAATACACCCCCTTCGACCGCGCCTTCGTGCACCAGCGCGCAGCGCAGTTTCGCGACCAGCTCGAGCGCAACCGCGCCGGCACGCTGGGTGACGACGAGTTCCGCCCCCTGCGCCTGCAGAACGGCTGGTACATCCAGCGCCATGCGCCGATGCTGCGCGTGGCGGTCCCCTACGGCGAACTCAGCAGCCGCCAGCTGCGCCAGCTGGCGCGCATTGCCCGCGAGTTCGACCGTGGCTATGCGCACTTCACCACGCGCCAGAACGTCCAGTACAACTGGATCCCGCTCGACCGGAGCGCCGACGTGATGGACCTGCTGGCCGACGTCGACATGCACGGCATCCAGACCAGCGGCAACTGCATCCGCAACACCACCAGCGATGCGCTGGCCGGCGTGGCACCGGACGAGATCGTCGACCCGCGGCCCTACTGCGAGATCCTGCGGCAGTGGACCACGCTGCACCCGGAGTTCGCCTTCCTGCCGCGCAAGTTCAAGATCGCCGTCACCGGCGCCACCGAGGATCGCGCCGCCACCGCCTGGCACGACATCGGCCTGCACCTGCACAAGAACGACGCCGGCGAGGTGGGCTTCCGCGTGCTGGTCGGCGGCGGCATGGGGCGCACGCCGATCCCCGGCGTGGTGATCCGCGAGTTCCTGCCCTGGCACCAGATCCTCGTCTTCATCGAGGCGATCGTGCGCGTCTACAACCGCTACGGCCGGCGCGACAACATGTACAAGGCGCGCATCAAGATCCTGGTCAAAGCCGAGGGCGAGCGCTTCATCGAACAGGTGGGCAAGGAGTTCGAGGCCATCCTGAGCCGCGACGTCGATGGCGACGCGCAACTGATCCCGCAGTCCGAGCTGGACCGCGTGTCCGCCTGCTTCGTGCTGCCCGAGGGCGTCGTCGCCCACGCGAGCGCCGGGGACGGTGCCCCGGCCGATGCCCCGTGGCCTACCGCAAGTGGCTGGAGCGCAACGTGCACGGCCACCGGCTCGCCGGCTATCGCGCGGTCACGCTGTCCGTCAAGCGCGCCGGCCAGGCGCCCGGCGACGCCACCGACACGCAGCTCGACCTGGCCGCCGACCTGGCCGACCGCTACTCGCACGGCGAGACGCGGGTCACGCACGACCAGAACCTGTTGTTGCCCTGGGTGCGCGAGGAAGACCTGTACGCGCTGTGGCAGGCCGCACGCGACGCCGCCTACGCCACGCCCAACATCGGGCTGCTGAGCGACATGATCGCCTGCCCCGGCGGCGACTTCTGCGGCCTGGCCAACGCGCGCTCGATCCCGGTGGCCGAGCAGATCACCGAGCGCTTTGCCGACATCGACGAGCTCTACGACATCGGCGACATCGACCTGCACATCAGCGGCTGCATCAACTCCTGCGGCCACCACCACAGCGGCCACATCGGCATCCTCGGCGTCGACAAGGACGGCGCCGAGTGGTACCAGGTCACGCTGGGCGGCTCCGACGGCTCGGCCTTGAGTGGCGGCCTGGCCTCGGCGGTGCCGGGCAAGGTGATCGGCCCGTCGTTCGCGGCCGATGAGGTGGCCGACGCCGTCGAGGCGGTGATCGAGACCTACCGCGGCCAGCGCGCCGCGAACGAGCGCTTCATCGACACCGTGCGGCGCGTCGGCCTCGAGCCCTTCAAGACCGCCGCCAACGCGGTGCGCCGCAGCACGGCGAAGGTGGCCGCATGAAATTCATCGACATCCATCGCGACGCATGGCGCACCGTCGGCGGCGAGGACGGCCCGATGGTCACCATCACGCCCGCCCCCAGCGCCTGCTGACGCTGACCCAATGGCACGGCGTGCGCAGCCAGTGGCCAGCCGACCTGCCGCTCGGCGTGATCCTGCCGAACGACGCCGACGTCGAGGCACTGGAAGGCGACCTGCCCCGCCTCGCGCTGGTGGCGCTGCAGTTCCCGAAGTGGGTGGACGGCCGTGCCTACACGCAGGCCCGCCTGCTGCGCTCGCGCTATCGCTTCACCGGCGAGGTGCGTGCCACCGGCGACGTGCTGGTGGACATGATGCCGCTGCTGGCCCGCACCGGCTTCGATGCCGTGGCGCTGCGCGGCGACCAGTCGGTCGAGGTGGCCGAGCGCGCGCTCGGCTTCTTCCGCGGCCATTACCAGGGCGACGCGCGCGACAACCACCCGCTGTTCGCGCTGCCGCCGGCCGCCGTCGAGGCCCTCGTCGCCGAACCGGTGCAGGAGTTCGTCGGCCAGGGAGCGGCGATATGAGCGCGATCGCGCTGTATGCGCGAGCCTCCGAAGGCTTCGAGGCGCGCGTCGCGCAAGCCGTGGAACGGCTGCGTGACGCGGCAGTTGAGCATGCCGGACGCATCGTGCAGGCCACCAGCCTCGGCGCGGAAGACATGGTGATCACCGACCTGATCGCGCGCCACGCGCTGCCGATCGCGATCGGCACGCTCGAGACCGGCAAGCTGCACGCCGAGACCAGCGCGCTGATCGACCGCATCGAGCAGCACTACGGCCTGGCGGTCGAGGTCTACCGCCCGAAGAACGAGGCGGTGATCGAGTTCGTGCGCACCAACGGCGAGGAGGCCATGTACCGGAGCCTCGCTTTGCGCAAGGGCTGCTGCGGCATCCGCAAGCTCGAGCCGCTGTCGCGCATGCTGGCCGAGCGCGGTGCCTGGATCACCGGCCTGCGCCGCGAGCAGTCCGACGCGCGCGGCGAGGTGCCGTTCCGCGACCACGACGACGCCGGCCGGCTGAAGCTCAACGCGCTGGCCGACTGGAGCTGGGCCGACGTGTGGCACTACATCGAACGCCACCAAGTGTCCTACAACCCGCTGCACGACCAGTTCATGCCCAGCATCGGCTGCGCACCCTGCACCCGTGCGATCGCGGTGGGCGAGCCCTTCCGCGCCGGCCGCTGGTGGTGGGAGGACGAGACCGCCAAGGAATGCGGCCTGCACGTCCACCAGGAAGCGGCCGTCGTCTCCGCGATCGGAGCTCCCCAATGAATGCGTCTCTCGACATGAACCAGTTGTTGCCCGAAATCGACCATCGTCATCTCGACGCGCTCGAAGAGGAAGCCATCTTCATCCTGCGCGAGGTGGCCGGCGCCTTCGAGCGCCCGGCCCTGCTGTTCTCGAGCGGCAAGGACTCCTGCGTCGTGCTGCGCCTGGCCGAGAAGGCCTTCAAGATGCGCAGGCAGGGCAATGAGTTCGAGGGCCGCCTGCCCTTCCCGCTGCTGCACGTCGACACCGGGCACAACTTCCCCGAAGTCATCGAATTCCGCGACCGCCGCATCGCCGAGATGGGCGAGCGCCTGGTCGTCGGCCACCTCGAGGACTCCATCCAGCGCGGCACGATCCGGCTGTCGCACCCGCTGGAGTCGCGCAACGGCCACCAGACCGTGACGCTGCTCGAGGCGATCGAGGAGCACCGCTTCGACTGCCTGATCGGCGGCGCCCGCCGCGACGAGGAGAAGGCGCGCGCCAAGGAACGCATCTTCAGCCACCGCGACAGCTTCGGCCAATGGCAGCCGAAGGAGCAGCGTCCGGAGCTCTGGAGCCTGTTCAACACGCGCATCAAGCCCGGCGAGCATTTCCGCGCCTTCCCGATCAGCAACTGGACCGAACTCGACGTGTGGCTCTACATCGCCCGCGAGAACATCCCGCTGCCGAACCTGTACTTCGCACACCAACGTCAGGTGATCCGCCGCAAGGGACTGCTGGTTCCGCTGACCGACGTGACGCCGCCCGAGGCCGGCGAGACCGTGGAGGAAGCGCTGGTGCGCTTCCGCACCGTCGGCGACATGACCTGCACCTGCCCGGTCGAGAGCCCGGCCGCGAACGCCGCCGAGATCGTGGCCGAAACGCTGACGGTCACCATCAGCGAGCGCGGCGCGACCCGCATGGACGACCGCACCTCGGACGCTTCGATGGAGCGGCGCAAGAAGGAAGGCTATTTCTGAACACCATGAATGACGATCTCCAGCACCACGCGCTGCGCTTCCTGACAGCCGGCTCCGTCGACGACGGCAAGAGCACGCTGATCGGCCGCCTGCTGTACGACAGCCGCGCGATCCTGGCCGACCAGCTCGACGCGCTGGAGAAGCGCGCCGCCGGCAGCGCGATCGATCTGTCGCTGCTGACCGACGGGCTCGAGGCCGAACGCGAACAGGGCATCACGATCGACGTGGCCTACCGCTACTTCGCCACGCGCCAGCGCAAGTTCATCATTGCCGACGCGCCGGGTCACGAGCAGTACACCCGCAACATGGTCACCGCCGCCGCCGGCAGCGACGCAGCGGTGGTGCTGGTCGACATCACCAAGCTCGACTGGCGCTCGAAGCCGGTGCAGCTGCTCCCGCAGACGCGCCGCCACTCGCTGCTCGCGCAGCTGCTGCGCGTGCCGAGCATCGTGTTCGCGATCAACAAGCTCGACGCGATCGACGCCGACGCCGAGGAGGCCTTCGGCGCAGTGAGCGAGGCTCTGAACCAGTTCGCCGGCCAGGCCGGCATCGTGCCGGCAGGCATCGTGCCGGTCTCGGCGCTGCGCGGCGACAACGCCACGGTGCGTTCGGCCGTCTGGCATTGGTACAGCGGCCCCACGTTGCTGGAGCTGCTGCACACGCTGCCAGCCACCGACGAACGCCACGACGGCGCACTGCTGATCCCGGTGCAATACGTCGCCAAGCAGGGCGAACAGGGCACCGGCCATCAGCCGCGCACGGCGTGGGGTCGCATCGCCCACGGCAGCGTGCGCGCCGGCGACACGGTGCAGGTGTTCCCGAGCGGCCAGACCGCCGTCGTGGCCGAGGTGCGCCATGCCGGCGCGGTGGTCGATGCCTGCGAAGCCGGTCAGTCGGCGGGCCTGGTGCTCGACCGCCAGCTCGACATCTCGCGCGGCGACTGGATCGCCAGTGCCGCGCCGCTGCAGACGACGCAGCAATTCGCCGCCACGCTGGCCTGGCTCGACACCGAGCCGGCGCAGGTCGGCCGCAAGTACTGGCTGCGCCACGGGCATCGCTGGGTGCAGGCGCGCATCACGGCCATCGACAGCCGGCGCGACATCCATACGCTGGAAGACACCGACGCGCACGAACTCGCCGTCAACGAGATCGGCCAGGTGCAGATCGAGGCGCAGGCGCCGCTGCCGGTGGAGGCCTATGCGGCCAATCGCATCGGCGGTGCGCTGATCATCGTCGACCCGGCCAGCAACCGCACCAGCGGCGCGCTGCTGGTCGCCGCGGCGGCCTGACGTGGCCGATGTGATGGACAACGGCCTCCCGCCCGTCGTCTTCATCGGGGCCGGCCCGGGTGCAGCGGACCTGATCACCGTGCGCGGCGCGCGCCGCCTGGCTGCGGCCGAAGTGGTGCTGTTCGACGCGCTCACCGATCCGGCCCTGCGCGAACTGGCGCCGCAGGCGCGCTGGGTCGACGTCGGCAAGCGCGGCTTCTGCCATGCGACCGGCCAGACACGCATCAACGCCCTGCTGGTCAAGTTCGCTGGCCAGGGCCTGCGCGTCGTGCGTCTCAAGGGCGGTGACCCCAGCGTGTTCGGCCGCCTGGAGGAGGAGCTGCTAGCGCTGGCGGCCGAGGGGCTGACGGCGGAGGTGGTGCCCGGCGTCACCGCCGCCATGGCCGCTGCGGCGGCAATGCAACGCCCCTTGACGCGCCGCGGCAGCGGCCGCAGCGTCAGCCTCAGCACGGCCATGACGCGTGCCGGCGAGTTGCTGGCGACCCGCAGCGCCGACACGGAAGTGTTCTACATGGCGGGACGCCAGCTTGCCGCGCTGGCCCGCCGCCTGCGAGATGCCGGCTGGCCGGCGGAGACCCCGGTCTGCGTGGTCTCGCGCGCCGGCTGTACCGACCAGTTGAGCAGCGATCATCGGGTCGCCACGCTGGCGGAAGCCAGCGTGCTGCACAGCGGCCGACCCGCCGTGGTGACGGTCGGTGTCGGGGCCGCGGCCCTGCCGCATGTCGCCGCGCGGCAGGCCCTGCGGACGCGAGACCCCGCCTGCGTCCCGGCGACCCGTTCCGTGAAAACCCCGAACCCTTAAAATTGTGTGCTTTGCGTCGTTCGACGCCGTCCCTCACCCACCCCGAACCGCCATGACCCACGTCGTCACCGAAGCCTGCATCCGCTGCAAATACACCGACTGCGTCGACGTCTGCCCGGTGGATTGCTTCCGCGAAGGCCCGAATTTCCTGGTGATCGACCCCGACGAGTGCATCGACTGCGCCGTCTGCATCCCCGAGTGCCCGGTCAATGCGATCCTGCCCGAGGAAGACGTGCCCGGCGACCAGCAGCAGTTCATCGCGATCAACGTCGAGCTGTCGAAGAAGTGGCCGAGCATCACGAAGCGCAAAGCCGCCCTGCCCGATGCCGACGACTGGAAAGACCGTACCGACAAGCTCGGCGAACTGATCCGCTGACCGAATCCACCTTGCCTTTCCTCATGGACCCGCAAATCAACCCCGCCATCACCGCCACCGCGAACAGCCACGACGGCCCGATCGAGACCGACGCGGTCATCGTCGGTGCCGGCCCGGTCGGCCTGTTCCAGGTGTTCGAGCTCGGCCTGCTCGAGATCAAGGCCCACATCATCGACTCGCTCGCCTACCCGGGCGGTCAGTGCATCGAGCTCTATCCGGACAAGCCGATCTACGACATTCCCGCGGTGCCGGTGTGCACCGGCAAGGAACTCACCGACAACCTGCTCAAGCAGATCGAGCCCTTCGGTGCCACCTTCCACCTGGGCCAGGAAGTCACGCTGGTGAACAAGCGCGACGACGGTCGCTTCGACCTCGAGACCAGCAAGGGCACGCGCTTCATCACCAAGACCATCTTCATCGCCGGCGGCGTGGGCTCGTTCCAGCCGCGGCTGCTGAAAGTCGACGGGCTCGACCAGTTCGACAGCAGTCAGCTGCACTATCGCGTGCGCAACCCGAGCGCCTTCGCCGGCAAGAACCTGGTGATCGTGGGCGGCGGTGATTCGGCGCTCGACTGGACGCTGAACTTCGTCCAGGACGGCCCGAACAAGGCCGAGAGCGTGATCCTCGTGCACCGCCGCGACGGCTTCAAGGCCGCGCCAGCCTCGGTCGCGAAGATGAAGGAACTGTGCGACGCCTACGAGATGCAGTTCATCGTCGGCCAGGTCACCGGTTTCGAAGCGGCCGAAGGCCAGCTCCGCAGCGTGAAGGTGACCGGCGGCGACGGCGTGACCCGCGTGGTGCCGCTCGACATGCTGCTGGTGTTCTTCGGCCTGAGCCCCAAGCTGGGCCCGATCGCCGAGTGGGGCCTGAACATCGAGCGCAAGCAGGTCGTGGTCGACACCGAGAAGTTCGAGACCAACGTCCCGGGCATCTTCGCGGTTGGCGACATCAACGTCTACCCGGGCAAGAAGAAGCTCATCCTCTCGGGCTTCCATGAGGCCGCGCTCGCCGCTTTCGGCGCCGCGCCCTACATCTTCCCCGAGAAGCGCATCCACCTGCAGTACACCACCACCAGCCCGAAGCTCCACAAGGTGCTGGGCGTGGAAACGCCGGTGTTCGACTGAGCGCGGCACGTCGCGTCGTGAACGGAGCCCGCCGCGTGCGGGCTCCTTCTTTTTGGGCGTGCGCGCTACAGCCGGTGATCCGCACGTCATAATCCGTACGTGTCGCGCAGCACCGCGCGACACCAGCTAGGGGTGTTGACCCGCTCTCGCAAGAGGCCCGGGCTCGACTGAGAAAGTCCCTTCGAACCTGATTGAGGTAATCCTCGCGCAGGGAAGCGATCTTCGGTGTGCCTCGCCCCGCCCTGCGGGTGCGTCCACCTTGCGGAACCGCCGCCCTGCCGTCGCATTGGAAGCACGATGCAACGTCTCGACCGTTCACTCTCACCCACGTGGCACTCGCCACGCTGGCCAGCACCGCAACTGCCCAGGCGGCCGACGACACGGCGACGTCCCTGCCCACGGTCAGCATCTCGGCGCCCCGCGAAAGCAACCGCGCCGAACTCACCGGCTTCGGCGACATCCCGCTGACGCGCAGCCCGCTGCAGGCGCGCGTGATCGGCGAGGAGCAACTCAAGGACACGGGCGCGCAGAACCTGCGCGCGCTGACCAGCCAGGACGCCAGCGTCAGCGACGCCTACAACAGCGTGGGCTACTGGGACTCGCTCACGGTGCGCGGCTATGTGCTCGACCAGCGCTACAACTACCGCCGCGACGGGCTGCCGATCAACGCCGAGACCGCCATCGCCCTGGACAACAAGGCGCGCATCGAACTGTTGAAGGGCACCAGCGGCATCCAGGCCGGCACCAGCGCGCCGGGCGGCCTGGCGAACCTGGTCGTCAAGCGGCCCGATGCCGACGTGCGCAGCGCCACGCTGGCCTGGCGCGGCGCGAACAGCGTGCTCGGCGCGGTGGATCTGGCCACCCGCTTCGGCAACGACCGGGCCTTCGGCGTGCGCGTCAACGTTGCGGCCGAGCACCTCGACCCCGAATTGCGTGCCGCGAAGGGCAAGCGCCACCTGTTCGCGCTGGCGGGCGACTGGCGCCCCACGCCCGACACCCTGATCGAGGCTGAAGTCGAGACCAGCCGCCGCTCGCAGCCCAGCCAGCCGGCCTTCAGCCTGCTCGGCGATCGCGTGCCCAGCGCGAACCGCATCGATCCGCGCATCAACCTGAACAACCAGCCGTGGTCGCAGCCGGTGGTACTGGAAGGACAGACCGCCAGCCTGCGCCTGACGCAGCGCTTGAACGCCGACTGGAGCGCCAAGGCGCACTACGGCACGCAGCGGCTCCACACGGACGACCGCCTGGCCTTCCCCTACGGCTGCGACGCCGAGGGCAACTATGACCGCTACTGCAGCGATGGCAGCTTCGACCTCTACGACTTCCGCAGCGAGAACGAGCGCCGCGTCACCAACGCGCTCGATCTGTCGCTGCAGGGCCGGTTCGCCACCGCGGGCCTGGCTCACCAGCTGACCGCCGGGGTGCTGTTCTCGCGCTTCAAGGCGCGTTTCGAGCAGCAGATCTACACCTACGCCGGCGTGGGCAGCATCGACGGCAGCGCCGTCACGCCGCCAGGGCCCGCGATCCTGAGCGACAACACGGATCGCACGGAGCGCAACACCGAGCTCTACCTGCGCGACGTGATCCAGCTCACCCCCGCCCTCAGCACCTGGCTCGGCCTGCGCCACACGCGCCTGCACCGCGACGCCGTCACCACCTCGGACACCGAAGCCACCGGCTACGGCCAGAACGTCACCACGCCGTGGATCGCGTTCAATTACGAGTGGCGGCCCGGGCTGATGAGCTACGTGAGCTGGGGCCAGGGCATCGAATCGCAGGTCGTGCCGAACCGGCCGCTCAGCTACAGCAACCCCGGGCAAGCGCTTCCCGCGCTGAAGAGCCGGCAACTGGAGTTCGGCCTCAAGGGCCGCACCGACGCACTGGACTGGAACCTGACCGCCTTCGACATCGACCGGCCGGTCTACGCGCGCGACGACAGCGTGGTACCGAGTCCGCTTCGATCCGATGGCAGCGCACGGCATCGCGGCCTGGAAGCCGGCATCGAGGCCCGAACGGGGGCGTGGACCTGGGTCGCCAGCGCCATGCTGCTGCATGCCGAGCGAACCGACAGCGCCGACCCTGCGGTCGATGGGCAGCGCCCGCCCAACGTGCCCGAGCGCGTGTTCAAGCTGCAGACCCAGTACGCGGTGGCCGGCTGGGCCGGGCTGAGCCTGCAGGGCGGCATCGTCGCCGAGAGCGACCGCACGCTGCTGCCGGACGACGGCGCGACGCGCATCCCCGGCTGGGCACGCGTCGACCTGGGAGCGCGCTACGCCCAGAAGATCGACACACGCACGCTGGTGTGGCGCATCGGCGTCGACAACGTCCTCGACCGACGCGCCTGGCAGGAATCGCCCTACCAGTTCGAACACGCCTACCTCTACCCCATGGCACCGCGCACCTGGCGCGTCTCGCTCAGCGCGGACTTGTGAGCGCGACAGCGAAGCCGCTATAATCTGCGGCTCAATTCCTCGATAGCTCAGTCGGTAGAGCGCCGGACTGTTAATCCGTAGGTCCCTGGTTCGAGCCCAGGTCGGGGAGCCAAGAAGTGTGGGGGTTAGCCGGTAAGTGCCTGCTAACCCCTTTTGCTTTAGTAGGCGGGTAGTAGGCAAGTGACGCTTGTTCGCACTACGCGCTTGCTCAAAATGGAGATCGCGATGTTTAGTCCCGATTCGCCGCTAAAGCGACTTCCCCCGAACTCCAATCGCAAGCTGTTGATTTGCCTCGATAGCTTTTGTCACTCTGCGCAGATCTGCGAGCTTGCTTACGGGCGGCTCTATCGTCAGCTGACGAAACTCGCACTCACCAAAGAGACGCAACTGCATCCTTGGGTCATCCCCGAGGCATTCATGCACGCGTGGGCAATCGTCGACGAACTTCACCGACTTGATGGACTGCTTAAGGCGACTCCCGGATTGGTTGTCACCCTACCACCTGGTGAGCCGAGCTTTACTGAACAGATCGAGTCAATCACATTGATGCGCAATGTGGTCGATCATCTGAACCGGACGGTGGATCTAGTGGTCGCATCCAAATTGCCTGCATTGGGGAAGTTGAATTGGATCACTGTCGCCGACAGCGGTAGTGATCGTTACGTGTGCGGAGTCCTTGTTCCCGGGACGGTGACGTACGACTCGAAGGGTGGCTACAAGCCAGTACGGCCACGAACAGAAATCGGTCCAAGCGATCACATAACCTTGTCTGTAGGCAAGCACAGCGCGTCACTTACCGATGCGATGGGGCACTGTCGAAGGTCGTACGGCTAACTGAGGATGGGCTGAATCGTGCGTTTGCTGAGCCGGGCGGGGACGCTCCAATGGGCAAGGATATTCTGATTCGCGCATACATCGATGGCGACGGGAAGAGTGAAGAGGCGGACATAGTCTGTGTCCCTGCTGTCATTCGTCATGCAACCTAAAGCTTGACGAATGGGCAGCGAGGACCGCTACCGCCCCGTCACCAGCCCCTGCAGCGTCACCTCGTCCCGCTCGCCATTAGCGGGGTGCCCTGCCGCCGGATCTGCGGCCCGATGTGAAGTCCGGTGAGCACTCAGACAGTTGGCGCGGCTCGAGCCTCTACAATCGAGGTGTCAGCGAAATGCCGCTGGAAGTTCTGTCCCGGTTGTGCCGTGTCAATGTCGGCCGCGAGGTCGTCAAGTACGAGAGGTGGAAATCGGTGCCACCCCCTCCGGGTTCGGTCAACAAGACCCCCTCGCTTCGCGGCCTGGGGGTTTTGTTCTTCTTGGACAGCCGCGCACGTAGCTATCGGTGCCGCCGGCCCTTTGACTTGTTGGCTCGGTCTGCTGCCTCATTGATCTTCGCGAGGGCCTCGGCGCTGATGCCGTGTGGCTCATCGCGACCGAGTTGGCCCGCGTGGAAGCGCGGCGTGGCCGACCTCGGATCGAACACCGGCACGGCCCCAGCGTGGTGGTACATCACGCCGCACCAGAAGCACTTCACGAACTCTGTCTCGTAGCTTCGGCCGTCGGGTCGCTTGACCGTGACACGCGTGCACCGGGTGGATTCGCAGGCGGTGCAGCTGAAGGTCTCTTTGCCATCGACT
>NZ_AZND01000101.1:0-12463 GCF_000576205.1 Methylibium sp. T29
GAGGGCGGTCGGTTGTACCGAACGGGAGACCTGGCACGCTGGCGAGCGGAGGGGACGCTGGAGTTCATGGGGCGGGTGGATCACCAGGTCAAGTTGCGCGGCTTCCGCATCGAGCTCGACGAGATCCAGTGCGCGCTCAACGAGTGCCCGGGCGTCAGGGAGAGTGTCGTGCTGGCCCGCAGCTACGCCGCGAACGACGAACGCCTGGTCGCCTATCTGGTGACCGCCGACCCGGCTGCGCCGCCCGCGATCGCGGACCTGCGCATCCAGCTCGAGAAGAAGCTGCCGCGGTACATGATCCCGACGGCATTCGCGTTCATCGACAGCTTCCCGTTGACTGCGAACGGCAAGCTCGATCGCACGGCGCTGCCCGAACCGCAGGCTGCCGACCGCGAGGCGGCATACGCGGCACCGCGAGATGACGCCGAGCGGCGCATGGTCGCGATCTGGGAAGAGGTGCTGAGCATGTCGCCGATCGGCATCGACGACGACTTCTTCGACCTCGGAGGCCACTCGCTGATGGCGCTGAAGTTGTTGGCCAGCGTGGAGCGCCAGTTCCACCAGCCGCTTCGGCTTGCGTCGATCATCGAGGCGCCGACGGTGCGCCAGCTCACGCAACTGCTGGCCCGAGCCACCAGCGCGCCTCCGGAAACCTGTGTGGTTCCGATCCAGGCCGAGGGCGACGAGCTGCCGCTGTTCTTCGTCTCGGGATACGGCAGCTCGCTGCTGGTATTCAACGCCCTGTCGAAGGCGCTGGGTGCTTCGCAGCCGCTGTTCGTGCTGGATCCGATGGCGTTCGACCCGGTGGCGCTCGAGCACTGGAGCTTCAGCGACATGGCGCAGCGCATGCTCGACGACCTGCGTCGTGTCCAGCCGGCCGGGCCGTATCGTCTGGCCGGGCACTCCATGGGCGGCGTGTTCGTCTACGAGCTGGCTCAGCGCCTGCACGCGGCCGGCGAGCGCGTCGAGCAACTCGTGCTCCTCGACACCGTCGGCCCCGGCTTTCCTGGGCGCCACCCCTGGCCGGTTCGGCTGAAGCTCTACGTGAAGCGAGCCGCGACGCTCGGCCCCTCGGGTATGGTGCGTTACGTTCGCTGGTTCCTCACCACGATCTTCAAGCGTTCGGGGCATGACCTGCTCGAGAACCTCGGTACCCTGGCCGAGACACGCATCGGCAAGGCGCAGAAGCGAAGCGCAGCGATCGTTTACGACGCGTCGGAAGCCTACGAGCCCACCCTCTACCCCGGCTCGCTGACCCTGGTGCGCAGCACGCAGGACAAGCTGAAGATCGGCGAGATCGATGATCCGTACATGGGATGGCGACCGCTGGTGCGCGGCGAGATCCATCGCGAATCCATGGACTGCATCCACAAGGAAATGCTGGACGCGGATCACGCCGACGTGCTGGCTGCCCTGCTGATCAAGACGCGCTTGCAGGGGCTCTAACCGACACGTCTCGCTGCCCGTCGAATGCCGTGAAGCCGTTCCCCGCTGCCAGCCGGCTGCCGCTGCCCGGTATCGATGTGTGGCGCGTCGCCACGGCTGCGTTATCCACAGCCGGCGCGGACTGGCACCGCGACTTGCTCGACGACGAGGAGCGCTCGCGTTCAGCGCGCTTGCGCCGGCCGGAGGACCGCCTTCGGTTCGAAGGGGGGCGAGCCAGCCTGCAGGTGCTGCTGGGTCACTACCTCGGCAGCGGCAACGGTCGCACGGCGATCGCTGCCGACAGTTCGGGCAAGCTCCACCTGATGCCGGCGGGACGGACACTGACCTTCAACAGCAGCCATTCCGGCGACTGGATACTCCACGCGTTCGCGAACGGCGTGAGCGTGGGCATCGACGTCGAGAAACTCGACTCGAGGATCGAGCGCGGTCTCGATGACTATCTCGTCGCGCTGGCACCGGAGGAACGGGTCGCCCTCGATCAGTGCCCGCCGGCCCGCCGTTCATTCCAGTTCGTGCGGAGCTGGGTGCGCAAGGAGGCCTACCTGAAGGCGCTCGGCAACGGGTTGCAGCGCTCGCCGGAGCTCGTGAGCATCGGCGCAGCGGCCGACGGACGCGTCAGACTGCTCTACGACCGGAACGTCCCGGAAGCTGCCGGACCGTGGAACTTCGTCGATCTGGCGATCGACGATCGGCACCTCGGCTGTCTCGCCTACCCGGGACCGGCGCAATCCGTGCGTTCGTGCGACGAGGCGGCGTGGCGTCGTGTCCGCGGAACGTGGGCTGCCCGGTCCGGGGAGTAGCCGACAGGTCCAGCTCGACGCGCCGGCTACCATGGCTGCATGCAAGACATCCTGATCAACTGGTCCCCGCAGGAGACCCGTGTCGCCATCATCGAGAACGGTGCGGTGCAGGAGTTGCATCTCGAGCGAACGCTCGAGCGTGGGTTGGTCGGCAACATCTACGCCGGTCGCGTGGTGCGGGTGTTGCCGGGCATGCAGAGCGCGTTCATCGACATCGGACTCGAGCGGGCCGCATTCCTGCACGTGGCCGACCTGCACCGCGAGGACGCGCCCGGCCGCGACAATCCGCCGCCGGCACCGATCGAGCGGCAGGTGTTCGAGGGCCAGGCACTGCTCGTGCAGGTGATCAAGGATTCCATCGGCACCAAGGGCGCGCGACTGTCGACGCAGATCAGCATCGCAGGGCGGCTGCTGGTTTTCCTGCCGCAGGACGACCGCATCGGCATCAGCCAGAAGATCGGATCGCACGAGCTGCGCGAGCAGCTGCGCACGCGCATGCAGGCCCTGGTGGCCCCGCCGAACGGCGGCAGCAGCAGCGGCGGCTTCATCCTGCGCACCAATGCCGAGGAGGCTACCGACGTCGAGCTGGCGGAAGACATCGCCTACCTGCGCAAGACCTGGACCGCAATCCGGGAGCGCGCCTTCAAGGCGCCATCCGGCACGTTGCTGCACCTGGACCTGAACCTGATGCAGCGGGTGCTGCGGGACCTGACCCACGACCAGACCCATGCCGTGCGCATCGACTCGCGCATGCAGTACGAGGCGCTGAAGGAGTTCGGCGAGCAGTACATGCCGAGCTCGGTGGCCAAGCTCGAGCACTACCACGGCGAACGGCCGATCTTCGACCTGTTCGGCATCGACCAGGAGATCGAGCGTGCGCTGGCGAGGCGTGTCGACCTGAAGAGCGGCGGCTACCTCATCATCGACCAGACCGAGGCGCTGACGACGATCGACGTCAACACCGGTGGCTACGTCGGCGCGCGCAACTTCGACGAGACGATCTTCAAGACCAACCTCGAGGCGGCGCTCGCCATCGCCCGCCAGCTGCGGCTGCGCAATCTGGGCGGCATCATCATCATCGACTTCATCGACATGGCTCGAGAGGAGCACCAGAACGCGGTGCTCGCCGAACTGCGCAAGCAGCTCGCGCGCGACCGCACCAAGACCACGGTGAGCGGCTTCACGCAGCTCGGCCTGGTGGAGATGACGCGCAAGCGCACCCGCGAATCGCTGGCCCACCTGCTGTGCGAACCGTGCCCCACCTGCCAAGGCAAGGGCCAGGTGAAGACGCCGCGCAGCGTCTGCTACGACATCCTGCGCGAGATCCTGCGCGAGGCGCGGCAATTCAACCCCAAGGAGTTCCGCGTGGTCGCCAGCGCCGCGGTGGTGGAGATGCTGCTCGACGAGGAGAGCCAGCATCTCGCCGGCCTGTCCGACTTCATCGGCAAGCCGGTGTCGCTGCAGACCGAGCCCGGGCTCTCGCCCGAGGCCTACGACATCGTGCTGCTGTAGCGGACCGCCTTCCGCCGGCGGAGCGCAGTAGTGCAGTCGGCCCGCGGGCCTTGTGCACTCCGCGGCTTTTGTGTCCCTACAATGCCGGCCGAACCATGTCGCCGTCCGTGATCGTCATCCACCGCAGCGAGGCGCCGCGCATCGGCGCCCGCGGGGCTCCGACGGCGCTCTACACCGTGTCACGACTTTCATCGGGCCGTGGGGTCCGAGCAGCCGGTGCCGGCTGGTATCCTGCCCGGGTATCGAGTTTGTTGCGCTGCGGCCTGGTGCGCCGCGCCGGCGACACCGTGCACGAGCCCGCGCTTGCGGATGTCCCGGTCGCTTCTTCCGACGGACCTTTCCTCCCCGACAGCATGCCTCACATCGAGCCTCGTCTCGACACGACGATCCGCGATGCGGGCGCTCTGGCCGCTCACTCTGCCGCATGACCCACCTTCGAGCCCTGTCTTCTCCTCCCTCGATGCTGCGCCGCAGCTTGGTGGCACTGCCGCTCGCCGCGGCGCTGCCGTCCGCGCTGGCCCAGTTCCGCGTCGAGATCTCCGGCGTCGGCGCCACGCAGTTGCCGATCGCCGTCGTGAAGTTCCGCGACGAGGAGAAGGCGCCGCAGCCGGTGGGCGCCATCGTGCGGGCGGATCTCGAGCGCAGCGGGGTGTTCCGCAATCTCGACACCGCCGGCGTGGTGCTCGACGAAGGTTCCCAGCCGGCGATGAGCGACTGGCGCGGCCGCAGCGCCGATGCGCTGGTCGGCGGCTCGGTGACGCGCTTGGCCGATGGCCGTTTCGATGTGCGCTACCGTCTGTGGGACGTGGTGAAGGGCCGTGACCTCGGCGGCCAGAGCTATGCGGTCCCTGCCGGCGATCTGCGGCTCGCGGCCCACCGCATCGCCGACGCCATCTACGAGAAGCTCACCGGCGAGAAAGGCGTGTTCTCGACGCGCATCGCCTACGTCACCAAGGGCGGCGGTCGCTTCACGCTGTGGGTGACCGACGCCGACGGCGAGGGCGGCCAGTCCGCGCTGGCCAGCCCCGAACCCCATCATCTCGCCGGCCTGGTCGCCCGATGGTCGCGAACTGGCCTACGTGTCGTTCGAGAGCCGCAAGGCCGTGGTCTATGTGCAGGAGGTCGCCAGCGGCAAGCGCCGCACGCTGGCGAGCTTCCGCGGCTCGAACAGCGCGCCGGCGTGGTCGCCCGACGGCCGCCAGCTCGCGCTGACCCTCAGCCGCGACGGCGGCTCGCAGCTCTTCGTGATGGGGCGCGACGGCGAGGGCGTGAAGCGCCTGACCAGCAGCGGTGCGATCGACACCGAGGCCACGTGGGCGCCGGACGGCAAATCGATCTATTTCGTCAGCGACCGGGGCGGCAGCCCGCAGATCTACCGCGTGCCGGCCGGTGGCGGCAATGCCGAGCGGGTGAGCTTCAGCGGCAGCTACAACATCAGCCCGGCGATCAGCCCGGACGGCCGCACGATGGCCTACATCTCGCGCGACGGCGGCGCCTTCCGGGTGCAGGTGATGGACCTCGCCAGCGGAACCGCCCGCGCGGTGAGCGACACCAAGGACGACGAAAGCCCCAGCTTCGCGCCGAACGGCCGACTCATCATCTACGCCACCCGAGACGGTGGCCGCGATGTGCTGATGACCACCACGACCGACGGCAAGATCAAGGCCCGCCTCGTGTCGACCCAGGCTGATGTGCGCGAGCCGGTCTGGGGCCCTACGGACGCTGAGCCCTGCGAGCTCGCGCTTGTTTCGTCGATCGACCACCATTTACCAATGAGGAGAAAACCATGATGTCGATGATCCGCCGCTCCACCCCTGCCGTGGCCCTGCTGGCCGCTCTGGCCCTGGCCGGCTGCAGCTCGCCGGTGAAGCTGGACGAGCCGCCGGTGGAAAGCCGCACCGCGGCTCCGGTCGGCGGCGCCGGTGCCGGCGGTTCGGCCAGCGGGACCAGCCAGTCGCAGGTCGCCAACGTCGACCTGTCGGCCCAGCAGGCCGGTGCACTGGGCAAGGTGGTCTATTTCGACTTCGACAGCTTCCTCGTGAAGGACGAATACCGCCCGATCGTCGATAACTACTCCAAGGTGTTGAACAGCGACCGCAAGAAGCGCGTTGTCATCGAAGGCCACACCGACGAGCGCGGTGGTCGCGAGTACAACCTTGCGCTGGGCCAGAAGCGCGCCGAGGCGGTGGCCAAGTCGCTCACGCTGCTGGGTGTGCAGGACGGGCAGATCGAGTCGGTCAGCTACGGCAAGGAGCGTCCGGCGGTCACCGGCAGCGACGAGGCGGCGTGGGCCAAGAACCGCCGTGCCGAACTGCGCGACCGCTGAGATGACGCGCAGCACCGTCACGGTGGCCAGGATCGCCGGCTGGCGCCCCGCGATCCTGGCTGCGGCACTGCTGGGTGCCGGGGCCGCACAGGCCGGTCTGTTCGACGACGACGAGGCCCGCCGTGCCATCCTCGATGCGCGCGCGCGCATCGACCAGGTCGATCAGGCCGCCAAGGCGCGCGAAGCCGAGTTGACGGAGCAGGTGAACCAACTGCGGCGCAGCGTGCTCGACCTGAACACCACCATCGAGCAGCTGCGCGCGGACCTGGCCAAGCTGCGCGGCAGCGACGAGCAGTTGCAGCGCGACGTGGCCGAACTGCAGCGCAAGCAGAAGGACGTGCAGCAGGGCATCGACGAACGCCTGCGCAAGATGGAGCCGCAGAAGGTCACGCTGGACGGCAAGGAATTCCTCGCCGAACCCGAGGAAACGCGGCTGTACGGCGAGGCCGTCAACGTGCTCCGGCAGGGTGATTTCGCCGGCGCGGTCAACGCCTTCAGCGCCTTCCAGCGCCGCTACCCCAGCAGCGGCTACTCGACCGCGGCGCTGTACTGGCTGGCCAATGCGCAGTACGGCAAGCGCGACTACAAGGACGCCATTCCGTCCTTCCGGGCCCTGGTGGCGGCGGCGCCCGACCACCCGCGTGCGCCCGAGGCCCTGCTGTCGATCGCCAACTGCCAGCTTGAGCTGAAGGACACCAAGTCCGCACGCCGCACGCTCGACGAACTGCTGAAGAATTACCCGAAGAGCGAGGCCGCGCAGGCTGGTCGCGAGCGGCTCGCCTCATTGAAGTGAGCGCGTTGCCGGAGCCTGACGAAGCCGACCTGGAGCGCCGCTTCGGGGGCCTTCGGCGGCTCTACGGAGAGGCCGGGTACCGTCGGATCAGGGCGGCCCGGATCGGCGTGGTCGGTGTCGGCGGCGTCGGCTCCTGGGTGGCCGAGGCGCTGGCGCGTAGCGGCGTGGCTGCACTCACGCTGATCGATCTCGACCACGTCAGCGAGTCCAACATCAACCGGCAGGTGCAGGCCCTCGACGCCACCCTTGGCCAGGCCAAGGTGCTGGCCTTGCGGGATCGCATCGCGCAGATCCATCCGGCGTGCCGGGTGCATGCGGTCGAAGCTTTTGTCGAGGCCGACAACTGGCCGGCACTGTTGCCGGAACGCATCGATGCGCTGGTGGACGCCTGCGATCAGGTTCGTGCGAAGGCGCTTCTGGCGGCGTGGGCGCTCGATGCCGGCTTGCCCTACGTGTCGGTGGGGGCCGCCGGCGGCAAGCGCCGCGCGCAGGCGGTCGAGGTCGAAGACTTGGCCGAGGTGACCCACGATCCCTTGCTGGCGTCCCTGCGGCAGCGCCTGCGCCAGCGGCACGCGGCGGCGCGCAAGGGGGCGATCGGCGTGCGCTGCGTGTTCTCGCGCGAGGCCGTGAGCGAACCCGACGAGGCTTGCCGGGTTGACGGCAGCCTCAACTGCCATGGCTACGGATCCGCCGTCAGCGTCACAGCCACCTTCGGTTTGGTCGCCGCAGGTGAGATCATCGAGGGCCTCGTGGTCCGTGATGCGGTAATGGTCTAGTTTGAATGGCCCGTTGTTACGACTCGCTGGCGCCTGCTGGCGGCATCTGCTAGGGTGATTGGATGGCTACCAAGAAAGACTTCACCCAGGTCGCGCACACGGTGTTCCTTCAGGCGACAGATCAGATCGCTCCGATCGCTCCGACAGCTCGCCAGGAGGCTGGCAGCAAGGGCGGAAAAAAAGGTGGCAAGTCCAGAATGAATTCCTTGACTGCTGAGCAGCGGGAGGAGCTGGCGAGGCGCGCGGCCACGGCCCGTTGGTCGAAGAAGGCGCCGGGTTCCAAAGCCGGCGCCTCGACGATCAAGTCAAAGGGCTAACGGAGACCGTTCAGCTGAACAGTTCCATTTGGCCAGGGTGTGACCGCCAGTGTTGCGTGACGTTCTCGAGTTGTCCGAATCGGATTCTCGTGTACGCACGCACAAAGACGGTTTTCAGCCTGTGGCGTAGATATCGCATAGGCAAAGCTCCGCGTGTCCCCGCTCGTGAGCGGGTTGCGTGACGGGGAGGATTTGATTGCCTACAACCTAATCTGGTACTAGATTCCCAGAAGTCTTGTCAGACGGGCTATAGGTGGCAGAGGGGCCTCCCCACTTCCATGCCGAGTGAACTCAGTGCGCTAACACTGGTCCACACAAACGGTGAATCTATAGTCTACGCGGCCTCCGTCACGTTGGCTGCGGTTCGTGAGCCCCGTTTTCAGCGAAAGCGGGGCTTTCGTTCTTCTGGGCCTCAATGATTGCCAACGCACGCTCCGTGGCAATGTAGAAGCCCCGCTTCGGGTTCTCGACCAACCCGAAGTCCTTTCGGTAGTTCATCAAGGCGGTGCGGGCCGCCTCTGGGGAGATTGCAAGGTTTTCCTTGGCAATGAACTCCCGGACCTCGGTATAGGTCTTGCCCTCGCGCCCGATGAATCCCAGGATACGTACCCAGTTGGGCGCGATCTGGCGCGGCCTACGCGACCAGGCGGCGCTTGCGACCGGCTTCAGCAATTGTTGAAGTTGCACCCTCGCGGCGTCTGAGACGATCAATTCGCGTTGAGGCCGCGTTTCCTGGTGCACCACAGAAGTCGATGCAATCACTGGTTGCGGCGCATGTGCAGGCGCCTGCACAGAGTCGGCGGCATTAGATTGACCGCGAGTCTCCTTGTCGAACATCTCGTCTAGCGGGTCATCCGCCAGATCTTCAAGCGCCCGTACCCGCGCCTCCTGCTCAGACACCTTCGCCCGTAGCCACACAAGCTTGCGGCGTTCACGCTCAATGAGTGCGGCACGATCTGACATGGCAGGGCTCCTTTGTAGGCTGTGCGGATTATCACGCAGTTATAGCCGTCACGACCTACAAGTAACAAGAAATTCTTCACGAACGAGTAAATTTACTCTAGCATTAAGTTCATGTTCACACGATAATTGCAACATGAACCGCCTGACCACCGAAGACCGCGCCCGCATCCTGACCGTGTTGTCGGAAGGTATGGGCATCAACGCGGCGTGCCGGGTCACGGGAGCATCGAAGAACACGGTGCTGAAGCTTCTGGGCGACGTTGGGCGCGCATGCGCGCTCTACCAGGATCGGGCTATGCGTGGCCTTCGATGCAAGCGCATCGAGTGCGACGAGATTTGGAGCTTCGTCGGCGCGAAGGCCAAGAACGTGAAGCCGGATCACCCGGACGAGTTCGGCGACTGCTACACCTTCACTGCGATCGACCCCGACACGAAGTTGATGCCGTGCTGGTTGGTCGGCGTCCGCGACCGCGCTTGCGCGTTCGAATTCATGGCCGATCTGGCCTCGCGCCTGTCGGGTCGGATCCAGTTGACGACGGACGGCTGGCACGCGTATCCCGATGCCGTCGAAGCAGCCTTCCTCGGGAAGGTCGACTACACGGTGATCAACAAGTCGTTCCGCGGTGATCCGGCTCCTGTCGAAGGCCGCCGTCGCTACAGCCCTCCCGAGCTGGTCACCACTTCAAAGGCCGTGGTCAACGGGAACCCCGACTTGAAGCGCGCCAGCACCTCGATCGTGGAGCGCTCGAACCTGAGCCTGCGGATGGGGAACCGCCGCATGACTCGCCTCACGAATGCGTTCTCCAAGAAGATGGAGAACCACATGCACGCGATGAGCTTCTACTTCATGGTCTACAACTTCGTGAAGGTGCACAGCTCGGTGCGCGTCAGCCCGGCTATGGCTGCCGGCGTCACGAACACGCTGTGGACGATGGAGGACATCGTCATGATGGCCGACACCATGGGCGACGAAGTTGTTACGCAGGCCGAACCGAAGTGAACCAGTACCCGTGATGCGCAGACTTGAATCCGAGAAAAAAGTCTGGCTATAATGAGCGGCTCTACGGCGGGTTGTTAGCTCAGTCGGTAGAGCAGCGGACTTTTAATCCGTTGGTCGCGTGTTCGAGTCACGCACAACCCACCAAGGCGCTCCTCACGGGGTGCACACCGTGGCCAGTTCACGGGCTCTTAGCTCAGTTGGTAGAGCAGCGGACTCTTAATCCGTTGGTCGAGTGTTCGAGTCACTCAGGGCCCACCAAAAATCTTGGTTAGAAAACAAGGACTTAGCGCGAGCTAAGTCCTTTTTTCTTGGGCGCATCGGACGGATGCTTCCGTCGGTTGTGACGGATTTGTGCCGTAGATCGGCGCGTGCGCACTGGCTGCACACGTGGTGCGCGTTGCTTCCCCTCTCGCTCTCACCGCATCGCGCGGCCTCGTCCGGCAACGGTGCTGCGGTCGCGCCGCGCGGCCGGCCAACGCGTCCGCCCTGTCCTGAGAAGTGTTCTTATCAGGACGTCATTTGGTAGCGTAAATTCGGAGGGGCTTTTGAACAGCGCTCGTTCAACACAAGTTGTGCTCAAGCGGCAAGAGAAGTTGTGTTCTATGCGGCGAGGGGACGAGCAACCGTGCACGCTACGCCGATTCGCTCGGCACAGCAATGTCGCCGGTCGGCGGCCGATCATCAGGGTTGCCCTCGCCAGATCGGCCTTGGACCGAAGCCAGATGCTCCTGGGCGATATTGCGGAACATCCAAGGCCTTCGCCAGAAGCCGTGCGCGTGCAGTACACGACTCACCCGCAGCTCGTATTCAGGTTGGTCTTCCGGCGGCAGGGGCTCAGGTTCGGACGACGGCAGGGACGGCGCTGCGTTGACCTGCGGACATTGCCTGCTGTGCTGCCGAACGGCCGACCTCAGTGCGTCGATGGCTTCGCGGGCCGTGGCGCCGTAGAACAAAGAAAATGTGTCCCCGGCTTGTTCCCTATGAGGGGGGTGGTCGGAGTGACAACTTTGTCTACGCATGCAGCGAAGTAAATCTGTCACTTTGTCTTTGAACGAAGCAAATCCGTCACCGTAAGGATGCAAGGCCCACGCAGCGGCGTAAGGTCTTGATCCATGGGCGGATTTGATGCGCGACATGTCTCGCCGTTGCCAGCCACGCGTACGCGCGGGGCACGGCTGATCGAGGCCTTCAGCCCCAAGCTGGGCCGCCGGGTCACGCTGCACGACCACCTGGCTTTTTCGCAGTGGGTCCGCCTGGAAGCAGATCCATCGGTTATCGACTTATGCGAGCGTCCAGCCCGCTCGGCGCCGCCGCAGTCCTGCTTGATCGACTTCTGGGTCCAGCGGCCCGGTGGCGCGCAACTCATTGTGCTGGAGTCGCGCTGTGACATTGCCCTTTCAGTCGGTGCCGAGCCCGTCGAGCAGGTGGCGCTGGCCGAGATCGCGGCCGCGGGGCAGTGGATCGCCAACTGGGCGCGCATGCTGCCCGTCGTCAACGCAACCCGCACACTGCGCCCTGCTGCTCTGGCGCAGGCAATGCTGAAGCGGGTGTCGCAGCCTCGCTCGCTGGCCAGCCTCGAACGCGAGGTGTCGTCGGGTGATCCCGCCATCGTGCGCGGAACCGTCTTCGACCTGCTGCGCCAGGGACTGCTGCGCGCACCGTCGCTTCATGTCCAGCCCCTGAGCCACCATACCCTGGTGGAGCCCGCGCCTGGGCATGTACCGGAGCCAGCCCGGTGAGCGCCCGCAGCACGCTTGACCTGTCGGGCTGGCCAGCCTTCGACGCAGGCGCGTTGCCGAAGCCTCAGCGGGATGCGTTTCTGCGTCGCCGCACCGCCATTGAGCTGTACGCCTGCGGTGAGACGGTGTCCACGATTGAGGCGCGCACCGGCCTGCATCGCCGGCAGCTGTACCGACTCCTTGATCGCTGCCAGGCACCTCATGATGACGGCCGGCCATTCGGCTGGCGCGCTGTCGTGCCCTATGCCCACGTCAGCAACTACGAGCGAACTGCGGGCACGTCCCGGTCGGCCGTGCCGACAAGTTCCAACGGCAGTCGCGGTGGTGCAGCCGGCGCGTTCGCCCAGCTGCTGCGTGCCTACCCAACGCTGGCGCGCTGGATAGAGCACAGTGTCCAAGCGAAGCGCGTCACGATCCGGCAGACCGGCACTGGCGACGGCCTTGGGCTGCGCTTGGGCGGGCTGAAGGCCTTGCATGCGGACTTCCTGCGCCAGTGCCGATCCCTCGGCCTGGGTCCTACCGACTATCCGCTCAACACCGAGCAACTCGGCATCCGCTCGCTGGCAGCCACGGTGCGCGCGCAGGCGCTGCGCTCGTTCGGCCGCGGTGCCTGTCTGGCCGGCGCCACGCACCTCAAGGGGCTGCCGTTCAAGTCCGACTCGCCTACCGCAACGCAGTACCTGGACGTCGTCGAGTTCGACGGTCACCGGCTCGACCTGCGACTCAAGATCGTTGTGCGCGACCCGCTGGGGTTCGAGCAGGCGTTTGAGATCGAGTGTTGACGCCGACCG
>NZ_AZND01000102.1:0-12367 GCF_000576205.1 Methylibium sp. T29
GCCGGCCATCGGCCTGCCATTGCGCATGCGCCGCCAGCGGCATGCTGCAGCTGCCGCCCAGTGCACGCGAGACCGCGCGCTCCGCATGCACCGCCAGCCAGCTCGGCTCGTGCGTCAGCGCCCGCAGGGCGGCCCACAGCGCCGGATGGCGCTCGGGCGCATCGGCCCGCAGCTCGATGCCGAGCGCCCCCTGGCCCGCGGCGGGGATCATCGCGTCGGCCTCGAACACGCTGCGGATGCGCTCGGCCAGACCCAGGCGCTTCAGGCCGACAGCAGCCAGCACGATGGCGTCGTACTGGCCTTCGTCGAGCTTGCGCAGGCGGGTGTCGAGGTTGCCGCGCAGCGGCTCGATGCGCAGGTCGGGCCGGCGGGCGCGCAACTGGCTCAACCGCCGCAGGCTCGAGGTGCCGACCACCGCGCCGGACGGCAGCGCGGCCAGGTCGGCGTAGCGTGGGGAGACCCAGGCGTCACGCGGGTCCTCGCGCTCCAGCACCGCGGCGAGCACGAAACCGACGGGCAGGTCCATCGGCACATCCTTCAGCGAATGCACCGCGAGGTGGGCGTCACCGGCCTCCAGCGCGGTCTCGAGCTCCTTGACGAACAGGCCCTTGCCACCGACCTTGCTGAGCGTGCGGTCCAGGATCTGGTCGCCGCGCGTCGTCATCCCCAGCAGCTCGACCGGCGCATCCAGGCGCGCGCCGAGCAGTGCGCGCACATGCTCGGCCTGCCACAGCGCCAACCGGCTCTCGCGGGTCGCGATGACCCAGGCTTGTGTGCTCGCTTCCATGCGGGAATGCTAGCAGCGCCTCGGGCCGCACCGAAGCCGCTGGCATGAGCGCTGCTAGCATCCTTGCGCCTTCGGGCCAGCCCCTTCCACTCGACCCTCCTTCCGCCCATGGCCACCGCCAAGACCCCCCGCAGCGCCGACCGCGGCGCCGACAAGAACCGCCCGCTGATCGAGGACATCCGCCTGCTCGGCCGCATCCTGGGCGACGTGATCCGTGAGCAGGAGGGCGCACCGGCCTTCGAGCTGATCGAGCGCATCCGCCAGCTCGCCGTGGCCTACCGGCTCAAGCGCGACACCCAGGCCGGCCGCGCGCTGGACCGATTGCTGAAGAACCTGTCGGTCGAGCAGGCGGTGTCGGTGGTGCGCGCCTTCAGCTACTTCTCCCATCTCGCCAACCTGGCCGAGGACCGCCATCACGTGCGGCGCCGCGAGCACCACGAGCAGCTCGGCCACGTGCAGGAGGGCTCGCTGGCGATGAGCTTCGAGCGGCTCGCCAAGCGCGGCGTGCGCGCCACCGAGATCGCCGATCTGCTGGGCCACGCCTACCTGTCGCCGGTGCTCACCGCCCACCCGACCGAAGTGCAGCGCAAGAGCGTGCTCGACGCCGAGCGCGCGGTGGCCGAGCTGATCGGCGCGCGCGACACGCTGCCGACGCAGCGTGAGCGCGCCGCCAACGAGGCGATGCTGCGCGCCCGCGTCACACAGCTGTGGCAGACGCGGCTGCTGCGCACCTCCAAGCTCAGCGTCGCCAACGAGATCGACAACGCGCTGTCGTACTACCAGAGCACCTTCCTGCGCCAGATCCCCAAGCTCTATGCCGAGTTGGAGGCGCTGCTGCCGGGCTTCGAGGTCGCACCGTTCTTCCGCATGGGCAACTGGATCGGCGGCGACCGCGACGGCAACCCCAACGTCACGGCCGAGACGCTGCGCCTCGCGCTGGCACGCCACAGCGAGACGGTGCTGCGCTTCTACCTGACCGAGGTGCACGAACTCGGCGCCGAGCTGTCGATCTCGGCGCTGCTGGTGCAGGTCACGCCGGAGCTGCAAGCGCTGGCCGACCGCTCCGGCGATCACAACGCGCACCGGCTCGACGAGCCCTACCGCCGCGCGCTGATCGGCGTGTACGCGCGCCTCGCCGGCACATTGACGGCGCTGACCGGCACCGAGGCGCTGCGCCACGCGGTCGCGCCGTCCACGCCCTACGCCACCGCCGAGGAGCTGCTGGCCGACCTGCGCACCGTCGAGGCCTCACTCGCCTCGCACCACGGCGCGGCGCTCGCGGCGGCGCGCCTCAAGCCGCTGATCCGCGCCGTGCAGGTGTTCGGCTTCCACCTCGCCACCGTCGACCTGCGCCAGAGCTCCGACCAGCACGAGGCGGTGCTCGCCGAGCTGATGGCCGGCGCCCGCATCGAGGCCGACTACGCAGCGATGCCCGAGGAGGCCAAGGTCGCGCTGCTGCTGGGCCTGCTCAACGACGCGCGCAGCCTGCAGGTGCGCGGCGCCGTCTACAGCGAGCGCACGCGCGGCGAGCTGGCGATCTTCGAGGCCGCGCGCGAGGGCCGGGCCCTCTATGGCCACGCCGCGATCCGCCACTGCATCATCTCCCACACCGAGACGGTGAGCGACCTGCTGGAAGTGCTGGTGCTGCAGAAGGAAGCCGGCCTGCTGCAGGGCACGCTCGACACCGACGCGCGCTGCGACCTGATCGTCGTGCCGCTGTTCGAGACCATCACCGACCTGCGCCAGGCCGCGACCATCATGCGCGAGTTCTACGCGCTGCCGGGCGTGCTGCCGCTGGTGCTGCGCAGCGGCGCCGACCAGTACTGCGAGCAGGACGTGATGCTCGGCTACTCCGACAGCAACAAGGACGGCGGCTTCTTCACCAGCAACTGGGAGCTCTACCGGGCCGAGACCGCGCTGGTCGAGCTGTTCGAGCCGCTCAAGCGCGAGCACGGCCTCACGCTGCGCCTGTTCCACGGCCGCGGCGGCACCGTGGGCCGCGGCGGCGGCCCGAGCTACCAGGCCATCCTGGCGCAGCCTCCGGGTACCGTGAACGGCCAGATCCGCCTCACCGAGCAGGGCGAGGTGATCGCGTCGAAGTACGCCAACCCCGAGATCGGCTGGCGCAACCTCGAAACCCTGGTGGCGGCGACGCTGGAGGCCACGCTGCTGCCGCCGAAGCGCCACGCGCCGAAGCTGTTCCTCGACACCGCCGACACGCTGTCGCAGCTCAGCATGGCGGCCTACCGTCGGCTGGTCTACGAGACCCCGGGCTTCGCCGACTACTTCTTCGCCGCTACGCCGATCCGCGAGATCGCCGAGCTCAACATCGGCTCGCGGCCGGCCTCGCGCAAGGCCACGCGCGCCATCGAGGACCTGCGCGCCATCCCCTGGGGCTTCAGCTGGGGCCAATGCCGCGTGGCGCTGCCGGGCTGGTACGGCTTCGGCTCGGCCGTCGAGGGCTTCCTGGGGGACGCGCCCAAGCTGCGCAAGGAGCGCCTCGCGCTGCTGCAGCGCATGCATGCGCAGTGGCCGTTCTTCGGCACGCTGCTGTCCAACATCGACATGGTGCTGGCCAAGAGCGACCTGGCGATCGCGACGCGCTACGTGGAGCTGGTGCCGGACAAGCGCGCCGCGAAGAAGATCTTCGCGGCCATCCAGGCCGAATGGCAGCGCACCGATGCCGTGCTGGCCGCCATCACCGGCGAGCCGCGCCGGCTGGCCGGCAATGCGGCGCTGGCGCGCTCGATCGAGCACCGCCTGCCCTACATCGATCCGCTGAACCACCTGCAGGTCGAGCTGATGCGCCGCTACCGCGCCCAGCAGGGGCGCGGCGAGCTGCACGAGCGCGTGCAGCGCGGCATCCACATGTCGATCAACGGCGTGGCGGCCGGGCTGCGCAACTCCGGCTGAGCGCGGGGCTCAGCGCGCCGGCTCGGCCGATCCGGCCGGGGACGGCGCGGCGGCCGCCTCGTGCGCGTGCTCTGGGTGCGCTTCGCCGCTGGCGTGATGGTGCTCGTCCGTCAGCGCGGACATCAGCGCCATCGCGCCCAGGCCGGCGGCCAGCCAGGCGAGCTGGGTCAGCGTCTCGCGCCAGGCCAGCCGGCGCTGCAGTTGCGGGATCAGGTCGGCCACTGCAACGTAGATGAAGCTGCTGGAGGCGATCACCAGCAGGTAGGGTACCCAGGGATCGAAGGGCTGGATCACGAAGTAGCCCAGCACACCGCCGACCACTGCCGCGAGCCCGGAGATCGCGTTGTAGACCAGCGCGCGGGCGCGCGAGAAGCCGGCGTTGAGCAGCACCATGTAGTCGCCCACCTCCTGCGGGATCTCGTGGGCGATCACCGCCACCGCGGTGGCCACGCCCAGGTGCGGGTCGGCGAGGAAGGCGGTGGCGATCAGCACGCCGTCGCAGAAGTTGTGGATGCTGTCACCGAGCAGCACGCTCCAGCCGCCGCGGCCGGCCTGCTCGGCATCGAAGTGGTGGTGGTGGTGGTGGCCATCGCCCTCGTGGTGGTGGCTGTGGCGGTAGAGCTCCACCTTCTCGAGCAGGAAGAAGAACAGCAGGCCGCCGAGCAGCGTGGCGAACAGCGCCTGCGGCGAGCCACCGGTCTCGAAGGCCTCGGGCAGCAGCTTGAGCAGCGCGGTGCCGAGCAGCACGCCGGCCGACAGGCTGACCAGGTGGCGCACGATCAGCGACAGCACCGAGACCGTCAGGCCGGCCGCGATCACGACCGACAGCACGCCGCCGGCGAAGGTGGCCAGCACGATCCACAACAGGGTCATCGACATGTTCTTCTTTCTTCTCTCACTCTCGCTCGCTCGCTGCTCGGTCCGCTAGTGTGCGTCGTCGGGCAAAACAAAGCCGCGCCCGAAGGCGCGGCTCGCTCTGGGGGCCGGCGGCCGGATCAGGCCACGCCGTTCGCCCTGAACCAGGCCAGGCAGCGCTTCCAACCGTCGTCGGCCGCCTCCTTGCGGTAGCTCGGCCGGTAGTCGGCATGGAAGGCATGCGGCGCGTCGGGGTAGACGACGAACATCGACTGCTTCGCCGCGGCGTTCCCGGCCGCCAGAGCAGTTTTCATCTTATCAACGGTGTCAAGCGGGATGCCGCCGTCCTTCTCGCCGTAGAGGCCGAGCACCGGGCCATTCAGGCTGCCGGCGACGTCGACCGGGTGCTTCGGCGCGAGCGGCGTGGCCTCGCCGACCAGGCGGCCGTACCAGGCCACGCCGGCCTTCACCTGCGGGTTGTGCGCGGTGTAGAGCCAGGTGATGCGCCCGCCCCAGCAGAAGCCGGTGACGCCGAGCCTGGCGCGGTTGCCGCCATTCGCGGCCGCCCACGCGACGGTGGCGTCGAGGTCCTGCATCGTCTCGGCGTCGCCCTTCTTCGACACCACCTCGGCGATCAGCTTCGGGATGTCGCTGTAGGCCTTGGCGTCGCCCTGGCGCACGAACATCTCGGGCGCGATCGCGAGGTAGCCTTGCTTCGCGAAGCGCCGCGCGATGTCGGCGATGTGCTCGTGCACGCCGAAGATCTCGCTGATCACCAGCACGATGGGCAGGTCGCCCTTGCCGGCCGGCGCGGCGCGGTAGGCCGGCAGCGCGAAGCCACCGACCGGGATGCTCACCGGTCCGGCCGTCAATCCGGCCGTGTCGGTGGCGACGGTCTGCGCGGACACCGGCAGCACCGCCGCGGCGAAGCCGGAACCGAGCGAGGTGGCGACGAAATCGCGCCGGCTGAAATCACGCGTCGGGGTCAGGCTGTCGAGATCCTGCTTCAGCATCGTTCGCTCCAGTGTCGGGGTGCGGCGGATTCTAGGAAGAGGCTGCCGGCCCTGCCGTGGTGAGGGTGGCGTCACCGAATGCAGGGACAATCCCGACCATGCCGACGACCGCCCTGCCCGAGTTCCCCGAAGCCGCCCCGCTGGCTGCCATCGACATCGGCTCCAACAGCTTCCGCCTCGAGATCGGTCAGCTGATCCGGGGCCGCTACAAGCGGATCGACTACCTGAAGGAGACCGTGCGCCTCGGTGGCGGGCTCGACGCCGACGGCCGCCTGAACGAGGAGGCCCAGCTGCGTGGGCTTGCCTGCCTGGCGCGCTTCGCACTGCGGCTGCGCGGCTTCGCGCCGGCCCAGGTGCGTGCCGTGGCAACCCAGACGCTGCGCGAGGCCAGGAACCGCGACGCCTTCCTGGCGCGAGCGCGCACCGTGCTCGGCCACCCGATCGAGGTCATCTCGGGCCGCGAGGAAGCGCGCCTGATCTTCGCCGGCGTGGCGCGCCTGCAACCGAGCGAGCGGCCGCGCATCGTGATCGACATCGGCGGCCGCTCCACCGAGATGATCCTCGGCCAGGGCCGCACGCCGCGCCAGGCCGAGAGCTTCCAGGTCGGCAGCGTGAGCCTGTCGATGCGCTACTTCCCCGACGGCCGCTTCACGGCCGACGCCTTCCGCGCCGCGCAGGTGGCGGCCGGCGCCGAGCTCGAGGAGGCGCTGCAGCCCTTCGCACCGGGACAGTGGATCGAGGCGCTGGGCTCCTCGGGCACGGTGGGTGCGGTGTCGCAGCTGCTGGCGGCCAACGGCATCAGCGACGGCGTCATCACCCGGTGGGCCTGCGCTGGTGCATCGAGACCTGCCTCGCCGCCGGTCACCAGGATGCGCTGGACCTGCCGGGGCTCAAGCCCGAACGCCGCGCGGTGCTGGGCGGCGGCCTGTCGATCCTCTACACGCTGGCGCTGCAGTTCGGCATCGACGCGCTGCAGCCTGCACGCGGCGCCCTGCGCCAGGGCGTGCTGTTCGACCTGGCCGAGCGCCTGGAGGCGGCGCAGGCCCCGGCCCGCCACGCGCACCGGCAGGACATGCGCGACACCTCGGTGCACGAGCTGCAGCGCCGCTTCGGCAGCGACCTGTCCCAGGCCGCGCGCGTGCAGCGCCTGGCCGGTTCGCTGTACCGGAGCACCTCGACGCCGCGCAACGGCCACACCGAGGCTGCGCGCGAGCTGGCCTGGGCCGCAGCGCTGCACGAGATCGGCATGTCGGTGTCGCACCACGACCACCACCGCCACAGCGCCTACCTGCTGGCGCACGTGGACGCGCCGGGCTTCTCGCAGAGCCAGCAGCGGCGCGTGGCGGAGCTGGTGCTCGGCCACCGCGGCAGCCTGCGCAAGCTCGATTCCACGCTGGATCAGGAGGCCACGCTGTGGCCGGTGCTCAGCCTCCGCCTCGCAGCGCTGTTGTGCCATGCCCGCAACGACGTGCCGGAGCGGGTGGTGGCGTTGCGGCGCACCGACGACGGCGCGCTGCTCCGCATCGACCGCGCCTGGGCCGACGGCCATCCCCGCACGATGCACCTGCTGGGCGAGGAGGTGCGTGCCTGGGAACGGGCCGGCCGCCTGAAGCTGGCGGTCCGCACGGGCGGCTGAGCACCGCCGCTCCCGTTCAGAGCAGGTCGGGCCCCTGCACCGCCTGCAGCACGACCTGCACCACGCCTTCGCGCTCTCGGTGCCGCAGCCACCAGACGGCGCCCTTGCGGATCGACCAGTAGCGCTCGGCTTCGGCCAGCAGCCGCGCCGCCACGAAGCCCAGCGTGGGCTGGTGGCCGATCACCAGCACCGGCTCGTTCGAGTCCGGCCAGCGTGCCGCGGCCAGCAGGTCGTCGGGAGTGCCCTCGGGGGCGAGCGCCGCCACGGTCCTGAAGCTGCGGTCGAGCGCGCGCGCCGTCTGCTGGGCCCGCAAGGCCGGGCTGACGAGCACGCGCGTCGATTCGGCCAGGCGCTGGTTCAGCCACTCGGCCATGCGCTGCGCCTGCCGTTCGCCCTTGGCGGTGAGCGCCCGCTGGGTATCGGCCTGCCCCTCGCGCAGCAGGTGCGCTTCGGCGTGACGCCAGAGGATCAGGTCCATGCCGCGTCCGGAGGCCCGCTCAGGCCGGGTGGTAGCGCGTCATCAGCGCCTGCTGGGCGCTGGGGCCGTCGGCGCCGATGCGCTCGTAGCGACCGTCGGCGAGCTGGCGCCAGGCATCGCGGCGGTCGTGCAGGTAGGGCAGCAGGCACTCGTCGATCACGCGCTGCCGGTCGCGCACATCGCGCACCGGCCAGGCCACCTCGATGCGGCGCAGCATGTTGCGCGTCATCCAGTCGGCGCTCGACAGGTAGAGCACCTCGTCGTCGTCGGTCGGCCCCCAACGGAAGTACAGGATGCGGGTGTGCTCGAGGAAGCGCCCCACCACCGAACGCACGCGCACACGCTCGGTGACCCCCGGCAGGCCCGGCGGCAGCATGCAGGCCCCGCGCACGACGAGGTCGATCTCGACGCCGGCCTGCGAGGCCTCGGCCAACGCCAGCATCAGCGGCTCGTCGGTCAGCGAGTTGATCTTCACGACGATGCGCGCGGCCTGGCCGCTGCGCGCTGCCTCGGTGCAGCGCTGGATGAATCGCAGCATCTGACGGTGCAGGCTGCTCGGCGCGAGCAGCAGCTGCTTCGGCGCCTTGCCGCGCGTCAGGCTCGCGAGCTGCTGGAACACCAGGTCGATGTCGGCGGTCAGGCCGCCGTCGGCCGTCAGGCAGCCGATGTCGGTGTAGAGGCGTGCCGTCCTGGGGTTGTAGTTGCCGGTCGACAGGTGGCCGTAGCGCCGCAGCAGCGGGCCGCGAGCACCCGCCTCGCGGCGTGTGATCAGCAGCAGCTTGGCATGCGTCTTCAGGCCGACGATGCCGTACACCACCTGCGCACCGACCGCCTCCAGGCGCTCGGCCCAGTTGATGTTGGCCTCTTCGTCGAAGCGTGCCTTCAGCTCCACGACCGCCATCACCTCCTTGCCGCGCCGCGCCGCCTCGAGCAGCAGGTCCATCAGGACCGACTGCGCGCCGGTACGGTAGATGGTCTGCTTGATCGCCAGCACGTCGGGGTCGTGCACCGCCTCGCGCAGCAGTTGCACCACCGGCTCGAAGCTTTCGAACGGGTGGTGCATCAGCACGTCACCCTGGCGCAGGCGCTCGAACATCGAGCCCTGGGCCCCCTCGCCGCGCGGCAGGCCCTTCGGCCAGGCCCATTCGTAGGGAGGGAAGCGCAGCGCGTCGGCTTCGGCCTGGTCGATCAGCTGGTTCAGCCGCACCAGGTTCACCGGCCCGTTCACGTGGTACAGCGCTGCATCGGGCAGGCCAAACTGCTGAAGCAGGAACTCGCTCAACTCCTCCGGACAGGTGGCCACCACCTCGAGCCGGATCGCCTGACCGAAGTGGCGCGTCGACAGCGAGGAGCGCAGCGCCTGGCGCAGGTTGGTCACGTCGTCGTCGACGTCGAGGTCGGAATCGCGCGTCACGCGGAACTGCGAGAAGGCCTCGACGGTGCGGCCGGGGAACAATTCCTCGAGGTGGGCGCGGATCACGCTGGACAGCAGCACGAAGGCCTGCCGCCCGGGCGCCAGCGGCTCCGGGAGGCGGATCACGCGCGGCAGCACGCGCGGTACCTTCACGATGGCGATCGAGTTGTCGCGCCCGAAGGCGTCGCGCCCGCCGAGCTTGACGATGAAGTTGAGCGACTTGTTCGCCACCTGCGGGAAGGGGTGGGCCGGGTCCAGGCCGACCGGGACCAGCAGCGGCCGCACCTGACGCTGGAAGAAGCCGTCGACCCACTGGCGCTGCGCGGCGTCGCGCTCGGCGTGGTTGAGCACCACGATGCCTTCGCGCTGCAGGGCCGGCATCACCACCTCGTTGAAGGCAGCGTACTGCGCATCGATCAGCGCATGGGCCGCAGCGGCCACCTCCGCCATCTCGCGCGAGGTGATGCCCGAACCGGGCAGCCGGGACGCCTCCAGGTAGTCGGCGAAGCGCACCTCGAAGAACTCGTCCATGTTGGACGAGACGATGCACACATAGCGCAGCCGCTCCAGCAACGGCACGTCCTCGCGCAGGGCCTGGGCCAGCACGCGGCGGTTGAATTCGAGGATAGCCTGCTCGCGGTTGAGCCAGGCCAGGGCATTCGGATCGGCAGGCTCGTCGGCAGGCTCGTCGGCAGGCTCGTCGGCAGGCTCGTCGGCAGGCTTCGGGAGGGCGCTCATCCTAGGAGTCTATGAAAGTCGTGCGACAACTTCATGACAAGCGGCCCCAAGAAAAAAGGGGCTGCGGATGCAGCCCCTCGTCAGAACCCCGATCCATCGGGGTGCTCGATGCCTCGATCAGAAGTCGTGCTTGATGCCGAAGCCGACGATCGATGACTTCTCACCCGCTTCCGTCGCGCCCAGCGTCACCTGCGTGCGGATGGACGCATTGGCGCTGGCATCGACGTAGGCAAACTGCCCGTACAGCGTGGTGCGCTTGGACAGGGCGTAGTCGTTGCTCAGGACCAGCGTCTTGGTGTTGTCGTCGGCAGCGACCTTTTCCTTGCCGTAGTAGTAGGCGACCGTGGCGGTGTTCTGCGGATTCCAGCGGAAGTCCGCGCCGATGCCGAAGTTGTTGGTCTTGCCGACCTCGTCGCCGACAGCGTCGTCCTGGGTCCCACGGTGGTACAGCGCCTTGATGGTGATATCGCCCAGCGGCACGGCCACGCCCACGCCGTAGCGCTTGGTCTCGGCCTGAGTGCCCGCGCCGATGCCACGGATGGCCTGGTACGAACCCGACAGCACGACCGGGCCGCTGTAGCTCACGCCCAGCGAAATCGTGCGGCCTTCCGAGAAGGCGCCGGCTTGCTCGCCGAAGCCGTACAGCACGCCGAGGCTCACGGGGCCGAATGCACCGCTGTATGAGATCGAGTTGCTGGTGAAGATGCCACCGAAGTTGTTGCCACCCAGGTCGTTGCCGGCCGGCAGCTGGACCGCCGCGTAGCTCAGCAGGCCCGACAGCGATTCCTTGTAGCCGCGCGGCTCGGTGCCCAGCTCGGCGATCAGCGCCGGGCTGTACTGGCGACCGGCCAGGACCGTGCCCCAGCCGCCCGAAAGGCCGACGTTGGCTTGACGGCCGAAGATGCCGTTGATGGTGGTGCCGCCACCGAAGCGGCTACCGCCGGTGCCGGAGTCGAAGTCGCTTTCGAGGTTGAACACGGCCTTCAGTCCACCGCCGAGGTCTTCGCTGCCCTTGAAGCCCCAGATGCTCGGCAGGATGCCGCCGTTGTGCAGCTCGGACAGCGAATCGCCCGAACCAGCGACCTTGCTGGTGTACTGGAAGCCGGAGTCGATGCGGCCGAAGATCGTCACGGTCTGGGCGCTGGCCACGCCGGCCGTCGCCAGCACGGCGCCAGCGATGAGCGAGCGTTTGACAAGGGTGTGAGCCATCGTCTTTTTCGTCATGGTGTCTCCTCGTTATGGGAAGGTCTTGGATCAGTTTCGACATGTCGCGGCCAAAACCGCAGGTGTTAGCGCGCAATCGCTATGCCAGTTGCTCAATCCGCGCCGAAGAGGCCCGTCTGCGCCGCAATGGCGCAGACGAAGGGGCGAATGAGCAGCCCGAACCCAGGAAACAAGGGATAACACCAAGGGGGGTCGCAAGCATGTGTTCCCACGGCCCATGACACATTTCCGTTCCACCTGTCACACAGTGATCGGCGGGTGGAACAACCGTTCAGCGCGCCTCGGCCGCGGCGGCAGAGCGTGATGCGCGGCCCACCGCAGCGCTCCGCAAGCGCCGTGACAGCCGGCCCGGGTAGCCTTCGGTCGCTTCGATGGCTTCCCCTATGATCTGCCCGGTTCCGGCCACGCCGGGGCGGCGGCGGGAGCCGCGGGCGTGCTGTCACCCGCCTGATTCGCCACGGGAACTGCAACAACAAGATCGGAGCGTCCGTTGAAACTCGAGACCCAAGGCCGCATCGGCCGTGCCCTTGTCGCGTTCAGCCTGCTCGGCAGCGTCGCGACGGCCACCTTCGCGGCCGACGAAGACTGGCGGCTGCGCGTCGGCCCCGGCCGCATCGCCTTCCACGAGCAGATCACCCTCAGCATCGGCGGCGCGCCGGTCCCCGGCGCCGGTGCCAAGCTGTCGGACGACACGACGCTGCTGGCCGAGATCGGCTACCGCTTCACGCCCGAATGGTCGGCCGGCCTGACCGTCGGCATCCCGCCCACCACGGACATCGACGGCACCGGCAGCGCCGCGGCCTTCGGGCGGCTGGGGGAGATGAAGTACGGGCCGCTGGCGCTGACCGGGCAGTACCAGTTCAACGCCGGCGGCAGGCTGCAGCCCTATCTCGGCGCGGGCGCGGTGTACTACCTGGTGATGGACGAGAAGGACGGTGCGGTCGCCGGCCTCACGGTCGACAACGCCTGGGGTTCGGTGCTGCAGGCCGGCGTGGACTACAAGCTCTCACCGACGCTGGGCCTGTTCGTCGACGTGAAGAAGCTCTTCCTCAAGACCACCGCCAGCGGCAACCTGCCGGCGCTCGGCGGCGCCCCCGTCAAGGCCGACGCGAAGCTCGACCCGCTGGTGATCCAGGCCGGGCTGCTGCTGCAGTTCTGACGGCACCAGCAGGTCGATGAACTGGTCGCACACCGAAGACCAGTCGAACTGCTGGGCGCGTGCCCGAGCGCCCGCACGCGGCAGCTCCAGCGCGCGCAGCGCGGCGGTGCGCAGGTCCTCGTGCAGCACGCCGCCGCGCGAGTCGCCGAC
>NZ_AZND01000103.1:0-11977 GCF_000576205.1 Methylibium sp. T29
TAGGCGAAATCCAGAGACTGACGGATGCGTGTACTCTGAGAGGAAGCTGTATAGGTAGTCAAAGAGCTCCAGATCCTCCAGGTGTGAACTGCTCTCCGCCATCTTGTAGTACGAGATGTGTCCGATGTACTCTTCCCCGTCCTCCTTCCGCAGAATCCTTCGGGAGTCGATGCGCCCATTCGCTGTTCTCGCGAAGTCATGAGTCCCAAGCTTTAGGCCAATCTGAGCATCGGTGAGGTGCTTCAGCATCTCAGGACGGGAAATCGCATAGGTGATATGAAAGTAGTTTTCTAGAAGATGCCTCGCTAGTGATAGGCCGTCAGCACCAATGTTTTCAGATAGAAGGACCTTGATTGCTCGGAGAGTCTTCATGCTCTTCGCCGCGCAGATCAGCGCGTAGTCGTCCACGAAAAATGGGCGCTCGATGAGCGAATCCGTTTTGCATTCCGCTTCAAGCCGTGTTCTAGAACATATCCGAAGCAGATGATGCAATGGTCGAGTTCCATCTCGAACGAGCGTAAAAGCGCATCTATTGGGTGTTCTGGCGGCGGATTTCGCTCTAGCTCAAAGTATTGATCGATTGCAGCATTCCAATCAGCCAAATCTTTCGTTGTCGCGAGCTTTTCGTTCTCGCGCGATATCAATAGACCCCCTGTTTTTCGGTAGGCGTGAATGATGTGCGGACGGACCTCCGCTCGCTGCATCGCGTCAACCGCTTGCCGCTCCAACTCCTCCTCTGACACGAGGTACTTCCATAGGAAAACAGGGTCACTTCCTTTCGAGGGCGCTCGGTTGAATATGCGCCAAAAGTCTTCCTCCGCGCGCTCCAGAATCTCCACTGCTTCTGGAACGAGAGGAACTCGTTTGTGGCAGTCCCCGTCTTTGTCCACCACCCATTTGAACGCCTTTCCTTTGCAGCATGAGCCGTATCGAAGTCCGCTATCGCATGGGCATTTGGCGTTTGATCTAGGTTCGCGCATCGACGTGACTGTCATCTAACGTTTGAGGTAAGCGGCAGAACCCGGTACCCCGGAGGCTGTCCGCTTGACCGAATGGTTAGGCCGCATTAGAGCCCCCTGACGTCGTAGACCCGCAAAGGGCGACAAGCGACAAGGCGCAACTACCCAAGCTACTACCACCGATCACTCGCGGCCCTTCTACCATGAAGCCTACTTGAGCGACCTTGCCCAGATGCTGATGCCGCAGCTCATGCACTGGCTAGTGAAGTGATTCCAGTGCGTGCTGTCAGGCGCGACGTGGAAGCGCTTGCCGCATTTCGGGCAGGGAACGAATGAGAGGTACAAAGCGCAAGCCATGATGACAAACCAGCTCATGATGCCAAAGAGCCATGTGTACCTGACCAAGGCGTCGCTGGCCGACGGCAGTGCGAAGAGTGCGCCCACAATGACGAACAGGGCAACTGGCAAGAGACTACCTACGAGTCGTGCTGTGTTGCGCCAGCGAAGCCGGGGAATGACGTACTCGGGATCGTCGGACGGGACGGAGTTCATGCGGCCTAACGTTCGAGCTAAGCTGCCCGCGGAGGCAGGCGTTGTAAGCCCGGACTGAGTCGATAGTACGACTGGCTCAGGCCGGGCTTACAAAGCCTGCCGTGGCGGGTCAGCTTGAGCGAGGGGTTAGGCCCCAGCGCCACCAAGCGCCTTCTGGATGGCGGCCTTAGCTGCTGAGATTTTGTTCGCACGTTCGCGCGCCTCAAGGCGTTCATCAAGTATGAGTTCGATGCCAAGACGGAGTGTCGCGAAGTGCTTAAGGCATTCTTCCTCAGAGAGTTCGTGGATGCCTTTACTTAGCAGAGAGTACATGCCCGGGTGATCCACCAAGAAGGCGGGTAGGTAGGCTCTGAGCATCGCGATCTTCTCGCCCATTCTGCAGCGAGCGTAGGTTTCCTCATCCCAGCCATTCGCCTCCTTTGCTACGGTGTGCGCCTCCTCCACCAAAGTCTCAAAGATGCGACGCAAGTAAACATACGCGCCAACGCCAACATCATGCGAGGCTAAGCCTATCGCCCGGGTAAGCTCACCTAGCTGGGCCTTTGACAGAACATGCGTGTACTTCTTGACCTGAAGAAGGTGAAGGTCACCATAAGAAGGCTGCTGACCGATCTTCTGGAACGTCCACTGGACGCCCGGCGGACCAGAATCGGTTGGGATGACTTGGTAGTCAATGAAAAACAGGAAGTCTTGCCTATGAGCCTCATGTCTTGTGCACTTCGCTGCAACGTAGTACACGTCCGATTGCAAGCGCGGGTGCTTGGGGTTGATCCCGTGCTGATGCTCCAGTTTCTCGCGCGCGAGGTTGCGCTTGTACTCGTCAGGCCGGTCTGAAGCGGTGACCTTGAAGGTCGATTCGCGCTTGCACTTCACGCAGAAGCTGTCGTATGTGCCGTTGAGGTACAGCACATCGAGGACTTCCCAGACCTGCTCGCCTTCGTACGCCACCGGTGCGTAGAGCGGCACGCTGAGAAGGAACTCGATCGGCTTTGGAATGCTCATGGGCAAGTGACCGGTTTCTGGGGCCAAACTAAATAGTTGAGCGGCGCCCGCGCAGCGGGTCGTCCGCTCGAACGACAGGTTCGGGTGCATCGACGCGGGGCATGAATCAACTATTCCTCTAATGCTCGGCTGGCTGCGCGATGCGGCTTGTCTGCTGTTGGCTCACGCTGCGCTGTGTGCATGTCCGCTCAAGCAAGCTTGTGCGGCGTGCTCGCAGCGCAAGCTAGCAGACTTCTCGCATTTCATACAGCCCACCTGCTTTCGCTATGAATGCAGGTTGTCTTCCGCGTAGCGGCGACTGTCAGCTGAACTAGATTTCGACATGCGCGACCGTACTGGCGCCGTTGATCTAACGCAACCCCTGCGTGGACGCCAGCACCTGCGCTAAGCCCTGGAGAAGGCCCGTTCGATGCCGATGCGCAGTGGCGTTTAGGCGGCCCAAATGACCAAGGAGTCGGGTGAGTACCCGACGCCGTGAAAAGAAGAAGGCGTTTCGATCCCGCTCGCGCTCAGCGCGCGACGTGAGGGGCGCTCAAGCAGCAGGCAACACCGCCCCCACCCCCTCCGCCACCGCCTCCACGATCCGGTCGATCGTGGCCTCGTCGCTCACCAGCGCCGGGCCCAGGTAAACGGTGTCGCCGCGGCCGCGCGTGACCACGCCGCGCTGGCGCATCTGGGCCAGCACCTGTGGGCCCATCTTGCGGGCGGGGTCGAAGGGCTTCTTGGAGAAGCGGTCTTCCACCAGCTCCACCGCGGCGATGAGGCCCAGGCCGCGGATGTCGCCCACGTTGGGGTGGTCGCTCAGCGCGCCGCGCAGGCCGCGCAGCAGCCGGTCGCCCAGCACCTGCGCGCGCGCCAGCAGGCCTTCGCGTTCGATGACGTCCAGCGTGGCCAGCGCCACCGCGCAGGCCACGGGGTGGCCGCTGTAGGTGTAGCAGTGCATCCAGGTGTCGGCGCCCGGGCGGTCGAACACCGCGGCCACCTTGTCGGACAGGCCCACGCCGCCCATCGGCACGTAGCCGCTGGTGATGCCCTTGGCAAACTGCACCAGGTCGGGCTGCACGCCGCTGCCCCAGTGGCCCAACGCGAACAGCTTGCCGGTGCGGCCGAAACCGGTGATGACTTCGTCGGTGGCGAACAGCACGTCGTAGCGGTCGCAGATCTCGCGGATGCGGCGGAAGTAGCCCGCCGGCGGCACGTAGGCGCCGCCGCCCATCACCGGCTCGGCGATGAACAGGGCCACCGTGTCGGGGCCCTCGGCCAGGATGGCGCGCTCCAGCTCGTCGGCCGCGGCGGTGGCCGGGTCGCCACCGGGCGGCACGGTGTAGCGGTAGGCGTCGTGGTTCGGTATGTGCACGAAGCCCGGCATGCGCGGCTCGAAGGCCGGCCAGTAGGCCGGCATGCCGGTGGCGCACATGGCAGCCAGCGTCACGCCGTGGTAGCCGCCCATCACGCTGATGGTCTTGTACTTGCCGGGGTTGCCCTGCGCCTTCCAGTAGTAGCGCGCGGTCTTGATGGTGCTGTCGGTCGACTCGCCGCCCCCGGAGGTGAAGAAGAAGCGGTGCATGTTGGGGTACACGCGGTCGGCCGCCAGCTTCTCGGCCAGCTCCATCGCCCGCAGGTTGGTGCTGCCGGCATAGCCGGAGGCATAGGCCAGCTCGCCCATCTGCGCGGCGGCGGCGTCCACCAGTTCGCGGCGGCCGTAGCCCAGGGTCACGTTCCACAGGCCCGACATGGCGTCGATGTAGCGCTTGCCGTCGGCGTCGGTCAGCGTGGTGCCCTCGCCCTTCACCCACACGTTGCCGGCCAGGTGGGCGGCCTCGTTGTGCAGCGAATGCACCAGGTGGCGGTGGTCGCGCTGCAGCAGCGCGGCGTTGAGGCTGTCGCCCATGTGGCTGGCTCCGTGGGTTGCGGGGGTCGCGGGTTCAGACGCCGGTGTCCACCAGCGTGTGTTCGTCGACGAACAGCCGCTCGCGGCGCGACACGTGGGCCATGGAGTCGGCGGCCACGGCGCGGCCGTGCTTGGTGTCGTAGGCGGCGTCGAAGGCTTCCTTGCTGTCGAACCACAGCTCGGACACGCCGTCGATGGCGCCCTCGCCGTCGGCCGTCACCAGGTTGAAGCGCAGGCCGCGCAGGCCGGGCAGCTGGCGCGCCAGGGCGGCGTGCTGGCCCAGCCACCACGCGGCGAAGTCCTGCGCGCTCATGTCCTCGCGACGCTTGAGGAGGATGATGGCCTTGAAGAACATGGAGGTCTCCTTCGCACTCATGCGGGCTTCCTCACACGATGGAGCGGTCGCCCGCCGATGGCCAGCACCAGCGCCACCAGCATCTCGTCGGGATGCGGCGCGTCGGCGATGGCGATCTCCGCGCCATCCATGTCGTCGAAATTCCAGATGTCGTTCTTGTTGGTCACCGGCATCACGATCAGCGAGCCCGGCCCGCCCATCTTCTTGCTGCCGGGGATGATGGCCTCGCCCTTGTGCACCGCGCGGCGCACCGGCGCGCCGAACTTCGGGTGCAGGATGGCCGCGGCGTGCTCGATCTCGCCGTCCAGGCCCACGATGGCGCCCTTGCCGTAGCTCTGCACCGCGTCGGGCGCCACGCCCAGCGCCTGCACGCCGCGGCGGCCCAGCAGGTCGCCGAGCTCGGCGCCCAACTCGTACAGCGGCGAAAGGTCCTCCACGTAGCGGCCGGCATAGGGGTTCTTCACCACGGCGGCCACCACCACCTTGCGGGCGGGCGGGTCGACCGGGCGGCCGATCTCGGTGTGGATCTCCTCGAGCTGGACCACCAGCTTGCGCAGTTGCAGCAGTGACATCGTCGGGTTCGTCCTGGAAGACAAGGGGGAAAAAGGGAACGTCAGCGTTTCACTCTAGGCGGATCGAAAGCCGCTGAAAAACGAAACTTCGTGGCGCGACAGTTCACGTTTCGTAAACTCAGCGTCCATGCTGCTGGACATCGATCAGCTCCGCACGCTGGTGGCGTTTGCCGACGCCGGCAGCTGCAAGGGCGCGGCCCACCTGGTGCACAAGACGCCCTCGGCGGTGAGCGTGCACCTGGCCAAGCTGGCGGCCTCGCTGGAGCGGCCGCTGCTGGAGCGCCAGGGCCGGCGCCTGGTGCTCACGCACGACGGCACCGAGCTCGTGCGCTACGCGCGGCGCATGCTGGCGCTGCAGAGCGAGGCGCTGGCGCACTTCCGCGCGCCCGAGTTCGGCGGCACGCTGCGCGTGGGCCTGCCCGACGACTACATCCCGGTGCTGATGGCGCCACTGCTGGCGGCGCTGGCGCGGCTGGCGCCGCGCGCCCACGTGGAGGTGCAGTGCGCGCCCAGCGCCGAGCTGCGCCCGCTGCTGGCCGACGGCCAGCTCGACCTGGCCATCCTGTCGGCCGAGACCGACACCCAGGAGGGCGTGGTGCTGCGCACCGAGCGCGTGGTGTGGACGGCCTCGGCCCAGCACGACGTGGCGTACGCCGACTGCCTGCCGCTGGCGCTGTTCCCAGAGGGCTGCATCTTCCGCAAGTGGGCGCTTGCGCAGCTGCGCAAGCGGCGGCGCGAGCACCGCATCGTCTGCACCAGCCGCAGCATGGCGGCGGTGCAGGCGGCGGTGCGCACCGGCTTCGCGGTGTCGGTGGTGGCCGAGAGCTGCGTGCCGCCCGACGCGGTGGTGCTCACGCCGCAGCAGGGCTTTCCGGCGCTGCCGGCGGTGACGATCATCCTGGCCGCCTCGCCGGCCACCGACGCGGCGCTGGCGCAGCGCCTGGGCGAGCAGATGCGGGGGCCGTTGAGGCGGGTGAGGGGCTAGCGCGTCAGAGCAGCAGGAAGGCGGCGGCAGCCACCAGCGTGGGGCCCAGGGCGCCGAGCAGCAGGCCGCCGGCGCCGACCGATTCGTCGGCGAAGCCGCGCTTGAGCAGCGCCACGCCGGCCGGGTTGGGCGCGTTGGCGATGACCGTCAGCCCGCCACCCGCCACCGCACCGGCCACCAGCATGTACTTCGACGCGTCGGAGATGCCGGAGATGAGCGAGCCAGGTAGGTGAGCGCCGCGTTGTCGGTCACGGCGGTGAGCGCCAGCGCGCCGAAGAACAGCGCCAGCGGCTCCAGCCCCGCCACGATGGGCTGCAGCCACCAGCGCTGCAGGCCGCCGAGCACCACCAGGCCCGCGAGGAAGAAACCCACCAGCAGCGCTTCCTTCAGGATCAGCGGGTCCTGGTGGCGCGCGTAGGCCTGCGTGAACCCGAGAAACAGCAGGAACAGCGCCAGGAAGGCCACCGGGTGATGGGCCAGCATCACCACGCCGGCCAACAGCGCCAGGTGCACTCCCACCACCGCCAGCGGCACCGGCTCCGCACCGGCGGTGCCCGCTTCGTCGGGCCCGGCCACCAGGTGCCGGCGCAGCAGGAAGGCGGCCACCGAGGCGTTCACCAGCACGGCGAGCGCCGCCTTCCAGCCGAAGTTCGCCAGCATGAAGGCGCTGTCCCATTGCCAGGCGGCGGCCACCATCAGCACCGGCGGCGCGGCATAGGAGGTGAGCGTGCCGCCGATCGACACGTTGACGAACAGCACGCCCAGCGCCAGGTACTTGATGCGCTCGGGCACGCCGGGCCGGAACACCAGCGGCGCGAGCAGCAGCGCCGCGATGGTCATGGCGGCGGGCTCGGTGATCAGCGAACCGAGCAGGGGCACCGCGGCCAGGCCCAGCCAGGCCGACACCAGCGGCGTGGGCAGCGGCGCGAGCCGCGCGATCGCGCCCACGGCACGCATCACGGTTTGCAGCACCGGCCGGGAGGCCGCCACCACCATCACGACGAAGACGAACAGCGGTTCGGTGTAGTTGCGCGATTCGGCGTAGTCGAGCGCCGCGCCGCGGCCGGCGACGAGCGCCATGACCAGCACCAGCACGATGGCCCAGAAGCCGAACACCACCTCCACCTCGCCCAGCAGGTGGAACAGGCCGGCGTGGCGCGGATGGCGGTGCGAGAGGCGCTCGAGCTGCTTGGCAGCGAAGGTGTGGACGAGGGCCACACCGAAGAGGGCGGCGGCGATCCAGTCGATCGTGGGGTCGGTCATGGGCAGCAGGGTCGTGAAGCAACCGCGAGGCGGCCCGACCTTCGCAAGAACCTGCCGCACCGCGCTCGCGGTCCGACACCCGGGGGGAGTGTACGGGGCGCTGGAGGGCGCCGTGGATCAGAGGAGATGGCCCACGTTGAACAGCGTCAGCACGCCCAGCACCGCGAACAGCAGCGCGGCGATGCCGTGCACCAGCCTCATGGACACCCGCTTCGCCACGCCGTCGCCCAGCAGCACCGCCGGCACGTTGGCCAGCATCATGCCGAAGGTGGTGCCGGTCACCACCGCCCACAGATCGGTGTAGCGCGCCGCCAGCGCCACGGTGGCGATCTGCGTCTTGTCGCCCATCTCGGCGAGGAAGAACGCGACCACGGTGGTGCCGAACACGCCCAGGCGCAGGCGGCCGCTGCCCTCTGCCTCGTCGTCGAGCCGGTCGGGCACCAGCATCCAGGCGGCCATGGCGAGGAAGGAGCCGCCGATCACCCAGCGCAGCACGTCGGGGCCCAGCGCGCGGGCGATCCAGTCGCCCACCGCGGCGGCGCAGGCATGGTTGACGAGGGTGGCGACCAGGATGCCCAGGATGATGGGCAGCGGGCGGCGGAAGCGGGCCGCGAGCAGCAGCGCGAGGAGCTGCGTCTTGTCGCCCATTTCACCGAGGGCGACGATGCCGGTCGAGACGAGAAAGGCTTCCATGCGTGCGAGAGGTCCTGGGCCGGATGACGCAATGACCACACGGCCTCTCCGGCCACGCGGAGGCTGTGCGGTCAAAGGTCTTGCCAGGCTGTGGAAGCTGCTCGCACCATGGCCTGCAGGCCAAGTGTGTTGACGCGAGCCCCTGCAACGGATGCAGGGCGGCTACTCCCCGATGACGGGTGGGAGTCGCGATTCTACCAGGGCCCGCTAGGAGCGTTCGCCCTCGGGCGGCAGCTGCGTGGGCGAGACGATGCCGAAGCGCTTCATCTGCCGGTAGATGGTGGTGCGGTTCTGCCCGGCCTGCGGGTCCAGCAGTTCCAGCGCCTCGTCGGCGATGAAGGCGCGGGTGTCCAGGTGCTCGGCTTCCTCGCGCAGGATCAGCTCGAACAGGTCGCCGAGATCGCGCCGGTCGCGCAGTGCCGGCAGCGGCAGCGTGGCGCCGCACAGGCGGTCGTACAGGTCCTCGCGGAAGCTGCCGGCGGCGATGAGCTGGCGCAGGTCGCGGTGCGAGGCGGCGATGACCGGGAGCTCCACGCGGATGGGCCGGTCGGCGCCGAGCGGCAGCACCTCGTGCTCGGACCGCACGCGCAGCAGGCGCGTCTGCAAATGCAGCGGCATGTCGCCGATCTCGTCGAGGAACAGCGTGCCGGCGCAGGACGCCAGGACGACGCTGCTGAACGTGGGCATCAACCACACCTTCTGATCCGATCCGTTTTGTTAGAGAGCTGAGCCGACGGCTTTTGGGGTGCCCGGGGGGCACCCCTTTTTGTGGCGCGCCCGCCGGCGGCCCACGGGCAAACTGCCTTCCGCGACGCACCTGCCCCGGGCCGGCCGCCTGCTTGATGCAAGATGCGCGGCACACCGTGCCGCCCATGTCGCTGCCCCCTTCCGTCCTTCCCGCGCCGCCGCTCGCCGCGCCCGGCACCAACACCGGCGCGCGGCCGGTGCTGCACCTGCGGCGCGCGCTGATCTGGCGCATCGTGTTGATCGCCGTGGCGGTGCTGCTGTCGCTGGCCGCCTGGGAGGTGCGCGTGCTGCGCCAGGCGGCGACCGCCGAGCTGCCGGCCACCGCGTCGCTGGTGGCGCAGCTGCTGAACGACGATCTGGCGCGACGCACCTCGTCGTTCGACCGCATCGACATCGAGGTGCCGCTGACGCCGCTGGAGCGGCTGGGACGGCGCATCTCGTTCTGCGTCGAGGTCCAGCACCTGATGCGCGACCGGCCGCTGGCGCAGTCCTGCCTGTCCGAGGAGCCGGTGACGGACGCCGGGCGCCTGCTGGCGCCGTGGCTGCGCGCCGGCGCGATCGGCAACGCCCAGGCCACGCGGCTGCTGCAGTTGCAGGCCGGCATCCGCGCCGGAACCATCGTGGTCACGCCGAACTGGGACAGCCTCGGCCAGATGCTGTGGCAGCGCTGGCTGGTGCTGGGCGGCTTCGCGCTCGGCTTCGTGGGGGTGGTGGCGGCGGTGGCGCTGCTGGTGGACCGCTCGCTGCGCCCGGCCAACGAGGTGCTGACGGCGCTGGCGCGGCTGGAGGGCGGCGACCTGAGCGTGCGGCTGCCGCCGTTCGCGCTGAGCGAGCTGCGCAGCATCGCCGGCAGCTTCAACCGGCTGGCGGCGCGCTGGGCCGCCACCACGGCGCGCCAGCGCCTGCTGACCGAGCGGCTGCTGCAAGTGCGCGAAGAGGAGCGCCGGCGCCTCGCGCGCGAGCTGCACGACGAGATGGGTCAGAGCCTGGCCGCGCTGTGGGCCGAGGCCGAGGTGGTGTCCACGCTGGCCGGCCAGTCGCTGCCGCAGCTGCGGCCGAGCGCCGACGCGATGTCACGCACCACCGAGCACCTGCTCGAGGGCCTGCAGCGGGTGCTGTCGGACCTGCGGCCTCCGGCGCTCGACCGCTTCGGGCTCGCACAGGCCCTGCAGGCGCTGGTGGCGCAGCCGCGGCGCCGGGCCGCGCAGGGCGACCTGCACGCCACGCTGGAGATCGACGGCGACACAGAACGCATCCCGGACTCGATGCGGGTGCATGTCTACCGCATCGTGCAGGAAGCGCTGACGAACGCGGTGCGCCACGGTGATGCTGCACAGGCGCGCGTGCGGCTCGCCTGCACCGAGCGGCAGGTGAGCATCGAGGTGACCGACAACGGCAGCCACCTGGCGTGGCGGTACCGGTGCCGGGCCACGGCCTGCTGGGCATGAGCGAGCGGGTCTCGGCGCTGGGCGGCACGCTGGACGTGGCGCCCTGCCTGCCCGGTGGCATGCGGCTGGCGGTGACGCTGCCCTTGCCACCGCTGGAGGAGACGCTGGCATGACGATCCGCGTGATGCTGGTCGACGACCACGCGATCGTGCGCGAGGGCTACAAGCGCCTGCTGGAGCTGCAGAGCGACATCGTCGTGGTGGCCGAGGCGGGCGACGGCGGCGAGGCGCTGAACCAGTGGCGCGCGCTGCGGCCGGCGGTGGTGGTGATCGACCTGGGCCTGCCGGGCATGGGGGGCTGGAACTGATCGCCCGGCTGCGCCAGCGCGACGAGGCCTGCCGCATGCTCGCCTTCAGCATGCACCGCGACGCGGTCTGGGTGGCGCAGGCGCTGCGCGCCGGCGCGCTGGGCTACGTGACCAAGAGCAGCGCGCCCTCGCAGCTGGTGGCTGCGGTGCGCGAGGTGAATCAGGGCCGCCGCGTGCTGAGCCCGGATGTCTCGGGCGAGGTGGCCAGCGCCCTGCTCGACCCGCAGGACAGCGCCGCGCACGGCCTGTCGCCGCGCGAGTTCGAGGTGATGCGGTTGCTGGTGGGCGGCCGCACGCCGCAGGAGATCGCGCAGTCGCTGAGCCTGAGCGTGAAGACGGTGCACAACGTGCACTACCAGATCAAGTCCAAGCTCGGCACGGCCAGCGACTTCGAGCTCGCGCGCATGGCCTGGCAGCGCGGCTGGATCGGCTGAGCGCCGCGGGCGCGCGCGCTCAGCCGCGCGCGGGAAGAACGCCAGCGTCACGAGCAGCAGGGCCGCGTACATGCCGATCTCGGCGGTCTCGGTCCAGGGCTGGATGCGCTGCAGTGCGCCGACCACGTGGGCCACCAGCATCAGCGCGAACACCGCGGTGAGGAACTCGAAGGTGGGCTGCAGTGCGACGCCGGTCAGTGCGGCGCGCAGCATCATCGCTTCGAGGATCAGGATGAAGCAGCCGAGGCAGCGCCCGAAGTAGACGGCCAGGTCGGTGTGCTCGGGGATGCGCCAGCGCATCAGCCGGGCCCAGGCCAGCGGCGTGAAGGTGATGGGCAGCGCGAACACCAGCGTGGTCACGATGCACAGCCACAGCAGGTAGGTGGGGGCGTGGGCGCTCCAGGTTCCGATCATGGTCTCCTCCGGGGTTCGGCCTTGTTGTCCAGATGCCGCCGCGAGTGTGCAGAAGTCGGCGCGTTCCGCCGAGGGCAAGTTGCCCGAGCCACGTTCTGTCGCAAGTCTTGCGCGGCCTTGCATCACCGCGGCGCAGAATGGGCCGTGGCGCGGAACCGCGAGGCCCGCAGCGGACCTCAAGGGGTCGTTCCCGGAGTTCGCCCCGCCGCGCCCGCGGCGGGCAAGGAGTGACAGACGATGAAGCGATCGACACGCTGGCTGCTCGCGCTGTGCGGCCTCGGTCTCGGGGTGCTGGGCGCGCATGCGCAGACCACGCGGCCTGCCGTGCAGGCGCGCGCGAACGGCAGCGGCGGCG
>NZ_AZND01000104.1:0-11857 GCF_000576205.1 Methylibium sp. T29
GCCACGTTCTCGGGGGCGGGCCGGGGCGCGCGGCGCAGCTCGGGCGGCAATAGACGCCGGTCGTGCGCACCGAGTAGAAGAAGCGGCCGTCGGCGGCGCCGTCGCGCGCCACGACGGCGGCCCAGCGCGGGTCGTTCACGGTCGCGGCGGCCCGTTGTTCGGTCTGGGTGCTCATGTTCATGATCGTCCGTCAGGGTGTACGTGGGTCGATGCGGTGACTGTAGGCATCGGTCCGGACCGTGGCACTCCGTGTCTTGCTGCCGAATTGGAATCCTTCCCGGACGCCGGCGTGCGGGCGGGGCCGATCGTCACGCAGGTGACAGGCCGATGACGACCGCGCACCGGCCTGGGGCTTGCGCGGCCCTGCGCACAGTCGAGCGTTGCGCGAATCCACTTAAGGGGAACCCCGTCTATTGCAGCGCAACAGCGCTACTTAGAGTGCAAGCCTTCTTTCCTGTCCCCGCATGAGCGACATCATTCTCCAGACCCGCGAGTTGACGAAGGACTTCAAGGGGTTCACGGCGGTGGACCGCGTGGATCTGGCGGTGCAGCGAGGACACATCCATGCGCTGATCGGGCCCAATGGCGCGGGCAAGACCACCTGCTTCAACCTGCTCACGAAGTTCCTCGCGCCCAGCCGCGGCACGATCCACTTCAACGGCCACGACATCACCGCCGAGAAGCCCGCGCAGATCGCCCGCCGCGGCGTCATCCGCTCCTTCCAGATCTCCGCCGTCTTTCCCCACCTGAGCGTGCTGGAGAACGTGCGCATCGGCCTGCAGCGCTTCACCGGCACCTCCTTCCACTTCTGGAAGGGCCTGTCGGGGCTGCGCGCGCTCGACGCCCGCGTGCTCGAGCTGCTGGAACTGGTGGACCTGCGCGAGATGGCTGCGCTCAAAGCCGCCGACCTGCCCTACGGACGCAAGCGCGCGCTGGAGATCGCGACCACCATGGCCATGAGCCCCGAGCTCATGCTGCTCGACGAACCCACCCAGGGCATGGGCCACGAGGACGTCGAGCGCGTCACCGCCCTCATCAAGCGGGTGGCCGAAGGCCGCACCGTGCTGATGGTGGAGCACAACATGAAGGTGGTGGCCACCATCGCCGACCGCATCACCGTGCTGGCGCGCGGGGCCGTGCTGGCCGAAGGCGACTACGCCAGTGTCTCCCGCCACCCTGCGGTGCTGGAGGCCTACATGGGCAGCGACGCGGCTGAACTCCAGGGAGCGCATTGATGGAGCCCCTGGCGCTGGAGATCAAGGGGCTGCAGGCCTGGTACGGCGAGAGCCACATCCTGCACGGCATCGACCTGGCGGTGCCGCGCGGGCAGGTGGTCACGCTGCTCGGGCGCAATGGCGCCGGACGCACCACCACGCTGCGCGCCATCATGGGCCTGACGGGCAGCCGCAAGGGCTCGATCAAGGTGCACGGCCAGGAGGCCATCGCGCTGCCCACCCACCGCATCGCCCACCTCGGGCTGGGCTACTGCCCGGAGGAGCGCGGCATCTTCGCCTCGCTGAGCGCCGAGGAGAACCTGCTGCTGCCCCCGCGCCTGAAGGCCGGGCGGGGCAAGGCGATGGGCGAGGCCGAGATCTACGCGATGTTCCCCAACCTGGCCGAGCGGCGCGCCAGCCCGGGCACGCGGCTCTCGGGGGGCGAGCAGCAGATGCTGGCGGTGGCGCGCATCCTGCGCACCGGGGCCGACATCCTGCTGCTCGACGAGATCAGCGAGGGGCTGGCGCCGGTGATCGTGCAGGCGCTCGCGCGCATGATCACCGCGCTCAAGGCGCAGGGCTTCACCATCGTGATGGTGGAGCAGAACTTCCGCTTCGCCGCGCGCCTGGCCGACCAGTTCCATGTGGTCGAGCACGGCCGCATCGCGCTGTCCTTTGCTGCCTCCGAGCTGGCGGCCCACCAGGCACAGCTCGATGAACTGCTCAGCGTCTGATCGCGACGCGCTTTCCGCTTCCTCTCATCCCACCCTCAGGAGCCCCGCATGACCCTCGTTCGCTCGCGCACCGCACTCGCTGCCGCCGCCACCGCCGGCCTCCTCGCCGTCGGCGGCACGCCGGCACAGGCCCAGATCTCCGGGGACACGGTCAAGATCGGCTTCATCACCGACATGTCGGGTCTGTACGCCGACATCGACGGCCCCGGCGGCGTCGAGGCCATCAAGCTGGCCATCAGCGACATGAAGGGCACGGTCGCCGGCAAGAAGATCGAGCTCGTCTACGCCGACCACCAGAACAAGGCCGACGTGGCCGCCAGCAAGGCCCGCGAATGGTTCGACACCCAGGGCGTCGACATGCTCATCGGCGGCACCAACTCCGGCACCGCGCTGGCCATGACCAAGGTCGCGGCCGAGAAGAAGAAGCCCTTCATCGCCATCGGTGCCGGCACCTCGCGCATCTCGAACGAGGATTGCACGCCCTACTCGATCCACTATGCCTACGACACCGTGGCGCTGGCCAACGGCACCGGCAGCGCAGTCACCAAGGCGGGCGGCAAGTCCTGGTATTTCCTGACGGCCGACTATGCCTTCGGCCAGTCGCTGCAGAACGACACCAGCAACGTGGTGACGAAATCGGGCGGCCAGGTGCTCGGCAGCGTCAAGCACCCGCTGTCGGCCAGCGATTTCTCGTCCTTCCTGCTGCAGGCGCAGTCGAGCAAGGCGCAGATCCTGGGGCTGGCCAATGCCGGCGGCGACACCATCAACTCGATCAAGGCCGCCAACGAGTTCGGCATCACGAAGACGATGAAGCTGGCCGGCCTGCTGATGTTCATCAACGACATCCATTCGCTGGGCCTGAATGCGACCCAGGGCATGTACATGACCGACAGCTGGTACTGGAACCAGAGCCCGGAGGCGCGCGCGTGGAGCCGCCGCTTCTTCGAGAAGATGAAGCGCATGCCCTCGTCGATCCAGGCGGCCGACTACTCGGCCGCCATGCACTTCCTGAAGGCCGTCGAGGCCGCCAAGACCGACGACGGCGACAAGGTCATGGCGCAGATGAAGGCCATGCCGATCAACGACTTCTACGCCAAGGGCAGCATCCGCAAGGAAGACGGTCGCGGCATCCACGACATGTTCCTGCTGCAGGTGAAGTCGCAGCAGGAGTCGACCGAGCCCTGGGACTACTTCAAGGTGGTCGAGAAGATCCCCGGCGAACAGGCCTTCACGAAGCTGGCCGACAGCAAGTGCCCGCTGGTGAAGAAGTGAGCGCCGCGCGCCGCCTCCGCCGAGGAGCCGATTCCCGATGAGCGACCTCTTCGGCATCCCCTTGCCCGCACTGCTGGGCCAGTTGCTGCTGGGTCTGGTGAACGGCTCGTTCTACGCGATGCTGTCGCTGGGGCTGGCGGTGATCTTCGGCATGCTCAACATCATCAACTTCGCCCACGGGGCGCTGTACATGATGGGCGCCTTCCTGGCGTGGATGGGCCTGGAGTACCTGGGGCTGAACTACTGGGTCATGCTGCTGCTCGCGCCGCTGCTGGTGGGGGTGCTGGGCATCCTCATCGAGCGGCTGCTGCTGCAGTGGCTCTACAAGCTCGACCACCTCTACGGCCTGCTGCTGACCTTCGGCATCACCCTGGTGGCCGAGGGCATCTTCCGCTCCTTCTACGGCGTCTCCGGCCAACCCTACCCGGTGCCCTCGGCCCTCTCCGGGGCCACCAACCTGGGCTTCATGATCCTGCCCAACTACCGCGCCTGGGTCGTGCTGGCCTCCATCGTGGTCTGCCTGGCCGTGTGGGCCCTGATCGAGAAGACCTCGCTGGGCGCCACCCTGCGCGCGGGCACCGAGAACCCGCGCCTGGTGCAGGCCTTCGGCATCAACGTGCCCCGCCTGGTCACACTCACCTACGCCGGCGGCGTGGCGCTGGCGGCCTTCGCCGGCGTGCTGGCCGCTCCCATCATCCAGGTCTCCCCACTGATGGGCTCCAACCTCATCATCACCGTCTTCGCCGTGGTGGTGATCGGCGGCATGGGCTCCATCCTGGGCTCCATCGTCACCGGCCTGGGCCTGGGCCTGATCGAGGGCCTCACCAAGGTGGTCTACCCCGAAGCCTCCAGCACCGTGGTGTTCGTCATCATGGCCATCGTGCTGCTGATCCGACCGGCCGGCCTGTTCGGGAAAGAGAAATGACACCCCAACGATCCCCGCTGCTCGGCTACGCGGCCCTGTTCATCGCGATCGCGCTGCTGCCGGCGCTGGGGGCCTACCCGATCTTCGTGATGAAGGTGCTGTGCTACGCGCTGTTCGCCTGCGCCTTCAACCTGCTGATCGGCTTCACCGGGCTGCTGTCCTTCGGTCATGCGGCCTTCCTGGGCGCGGCGGCCTACGGTGCCGGCCATGCGCTCAAGGTCTGGGGCTTCCCGGCCCCGCTGGGGCTGCTGTTCGGGGCGGCCGTGGCGGCGCTGGCCGGGCTGGCCTTCGGCTGGCTGGCGATCCGGCGCTCGGGGATCTACTTCTCGATGATCACGCTGGCGCTCGCGCAGATGCTGTTCTTCTTCTTCCTGCAGGCGCCCTTCACCGGCGGGGAGGACGGGCTGCAGTCGGTGCCGCGCGGGCGCTTCCTGGGGCTGGACCTCGCGAACGACCTGACGCTGTACTACGTGGTGCTGGCGATCTTCATCGCCGGCTTCTGGCTGATCTACCGCACGGTGCACTCGCCGTTCGGGCAGGTGCTGACCTCGATCCGGGAGAACGAGGCACGCGCCACCTCGCTGGGCTACGACGTGGAGCGCTTCAAGCTGGTGGCCTTCGTGCTGTCGGCCGCGCTGGCGGGGCTGGCCGGCGCGACCAAGACGCTGGTGCTGGGCTTCGCGACGCTGACCGACGCGGTGTGGACGACCTCGGGGGCGGTGATCCTGATGACGCTGGTGGGCGGCATGGGGACGATGGTGGGCCCGATGGTGGGCGCGCTGGTGATCGTGGCGCTGGAGAACAAGATCGGCGACGTGGGGCGCGCGCTGGCCGAACTGACCGGGATCGCCTGGTTCAACGGCCTGGGCGAGGCGGTCACGCTGGTCACAGGCCTCATCTTCATCCTCTGCGTGCTCGCCTTCCGGCGTGGCATCGTCGGCGAGGCGGGGGCGCTGCTGGCGCGCTGGCGCCGCGCCTGACGCCGTCACCCGGCGGCGCGCGGGTCACCCCCCGTCGACCGCCCGCCGAAGATCGCGGTGCCGACCCGCACGAGCGTCGCGCCCTCCAGCACCGCGGCCTCGAGGTCGGCGGTCATCCCCATGGACAGCGTGTCGAGCGCCAGGCCTCCCGCCTGAAGGCGTTCCAGCAGTTCGTGCAGCGCGCGGTGCGGCCGGCGCTGGGCGCTCAGATCGCCGGCCGGCTCGGGAATCGCCATCAGCCCGCGCAGCCGCAGCCGCGGCAGCGTCGCGACCGCCCGCGCCACCTCCTCCACCTCGTCCGGCGCCAGACCGCTCTTGCTGGCTTCGCCGCTGACGTTGACCTGCAGGCAGACCTGCAAGGGCGGCAGCGCGTCCGGCCGCTGCTCGGACAGCCGCTGGGCGATCTTCAGCCGGTCGACCGAGTGCACCCAGTCGAAGGCCTCGGCCACCGCGCGCGTCTTGTTGCTCTGCAGCGGACCGATCAGATGCCATTCGAGGCGAGCGCGAACGTCGGCCAGCGCGGCCATCTTGTCGAGCGCTTCCTGCACGTAGTTCTCGCCGAACCGCGTCTGCCCGGCCGCCAGGGCCTCGCGCACGGTGTCGGCGCCGAACGTCTTGCTGACCGCCAGCAGCGTGACGCTTGCCACGGGACGCCCCGCTGCGTCACAGGCGCGTGCGATGCGCCCGCTCACTTCTTGTATCTTGCTTGCTATCGTCGCCATAATCCCTCGACCCTCTGCCGCATGGTGAGCGCTGCGCTCCCCACACCACCCCATGGACATCACCCAACTGCTGGCGTTCTCGGTCAAGAACAAGGCCTCGGACCTGCACTTGTCCTCCGGACTGCCGCCGATGATCCGGGTGCACGGCGACGTGCGGCGCATCAACGTGGACCCGCTGGACCACAAGAACGTGCACGACATGGTGTACGACATCATGAACGATGCGCAGCGCAAGGCCTACGAGGAGACGCTGGAATGCGACTTCTCGTTCGAGATCCAGGGCCTGGCGCGCTTCCGGGTCAACGCCTTCAATCAGAACCGCGGCGCGGGCGCGGTATTCCGCACCATCCCGAGCAAGATCCTGACGCTCGAGCAGTTGAACGCGCCGAAGATCTTCGCCGATCTGGCCCTCAAGCCGCGCGGCCTGGTGCTGGTCACCGGCCCCACCGGCTCGGGCAAGAGCACCACGCTCGCCGGCATGGTGAACCACCTCAACGAGAACGAGTACGGCCATATCCTGACCGTCGAGGATCCGATCGAGTTCGTGCACGAGTCCAAGCGCTGCCTGATCAACCAGCGCGAGGTCGGACCGCACACGCTGTCCTTCAGCAACGCGCTGCGCTCGGCGCTGCGCGAGGATCCGGACGCGATCCTGGTCGGCGAAATGCGCGACCTCGAGACCATCCGCCTCGCGCTGACCGCGGCCGAAACCGGCCACCTGGTGTTCGGCACCTTGCACACCAGCAGCGCGGCCAAGACCATCGACCGCGTGATCGACGTGTTCCCCGCCGCCGAGAAGGACATGGTGCGCGCGATGCTGTCGGAGTCGCTGATCGGCGTGATCTCGCAGACGCTGTGCAAGCTCAAGGACGGCTCGGGCCGCGTGGCGGCGCACGAGATCATGCTGGGCACGCCGGCCATCCGCAACCTGATCCGCGAGGCCAAGGTCGCGCAGATGTACAGCTCGATCCAGACCGGCAACAGCATGGGCATGCAGACACTGGACCAGAACCTGACGGACCTGGTGCGCCGCAACCTCATCACGCCGGCGGAGGCACGCGGCAAGGCCAAGCTGCCCGAGAACTTCCCGGGCTGATCCCGGGCACCGCCCCGTCGTCCGCAGAGCGCTCACCGTGAAAAAGCAGCTCGATCGACCGGGGGGCCCTGCGGTTTCTGCCGAAGGCGCCCCGTCAGACGACGGCGAGGAACGCGCGACCGCCACGGTCGATTGGGATGCGCGGGCCCGGCAGGCCGGGGCTCAGCCCTTCGACGAGCGCCGCGCCTGCGATCTGTTCGTGCAGCTGTGGGAGGCCGAGACGCATCTGGTCGGCCTGAGCCCCCCCGAACTGGGCCGCATCGCCGAGCACTTCCGCCATTTCACGGTACCGGCCGGCCAGGAGGTGATCGGCCAGGACGAGCAGGGCAACTACCTGCTGGTGGTGCTGGAAGGCCGGGTCGGCGTCGAGCGCGTGCAGCGCGGCGGCGGCCGGGTCCGCGTGGCCGAGGCTCGCGCCGGGGACATGCTGGGTGAGATGTCGGTGCTGGACGCCGGCTCCCGCTTTTCCGCCTGCACCACGCTCACTCCCTGCATCGTGGCCGTGCTCGACGCCCGGCGCCTCGACGCGATGATGGAGAACGAGCCGCGGCTTGCCATGGCCCTGCTGGCCTCGCTCGCGCGGCGCCTGTCCTTGCGCCTGCGCCAGGTGAGCGCCCGGCTGTCTGCTTTGTTGTCCGGTGGCTGAGCAGCGAGCGCTGCCGCCTCAGAAAATCTCCAAGGGAGGAACTCATGGAACGCGATCAAGCGTCGAAATTCGTCAACGACCTGCTGCGCCTGCTGGTCGCCCGCAACGGTTCCGATCTGTTCCTGACGGCCGACTTTCCTCCGGCGGTCAAGGTCGACGGCCGCGTCACCAAGGTATCGCCGCAGCCGCTGACGCCGCAACACACGATGGCCCTGGCGCGTTCGATCATGAACGACAAGCAGGCGGCCGAGTTCGAACGCACCAAGGAGTGCAATTTCGCGATCGCGCCGACCGGCATCGGCCGCTTCCGGGTCAATGCCTTCGTGCAGCAGGGCTGCGTGGGCCTGGTGCTGCGGACGATCCCGCAGACGCTGCCGACGATCGACTCACTCGGCCTGCCGCAGGTGCTGAAGGACGTCGCCTCGACCAAGCGCGGGCTGGTGATCTTCGTCGGCGCCACCGGCTCGGGCAAGAGCACCTCGCTGGCCGCGATGGTGGACTACCGCAACGAGAACTCCTACGGCCACATCATCACCATCGAGGACCCGGTGGAGTTCGTGCACCCGCACAAGAACTGCATCGTGACGCAGCGTGAGGTCGGCATCGATACCGACGACTGGGCCCCGGCGCTGAAGAACACGCTGCGCCAGGCGCCCGACGTGATCCTGATGGGCGAGATCCGCGACCGCGAGACAATGGAACACGCGGTGGCCTTCGCCGAGACCGGCCACCTGTGCATGGCGACGCTGCACGCCAACAGCGCCAACCAGGCGCTCGACCGCATCATCAACTTCTTCCCCGAGGAGCGGCGCGCGCAGCTGCTGATGGACCTGTCGCTGAACCTCAAGGCGCTCGTGTCGCAGCGCCTGCTGGCGCGCCAGGAAGGCCGTGGCCGCGTCGCGGCGATCGAGATCCTGCTGAACACGCCGTTGATCTCCGACCTGATCTTCAAGGGCGAGGTGGCCGAGATCAAGGAGATCATGAAGAAGAGTCGCGAGCTCGGCATGCAGACCTTCGACCAGAGCCTGTTCGACCTGTACGAGGGCCAGCTGGTCACCTACGAGGATGCCCTGCGCAACGCCGATTCGGTCAACGACCTGCGTCTGCAGATCAAGCTCAACAGCAACCGGGCGCGCAACTCCGACCTGGCCTCGGGCACCGAGCACCTGACCATCGTCTGAGTAACCCGCGGCCTGCCCGGCCGCGGTGGTTTGAGCGATCATGGCGGTGTAGAACGGCCTCGTTTGGAGGCCGTTGCCTTTTCGGAGACGCTCGATGACCAGCAAGACCTACGATCCGGTTCCCTCGCAGCGCGTGGCCTTCCTCGGCCTGGGCGTGATGGGCCACCCCATGGCCGGCCACCTGGCGCGCGCCGGCCACAGCGTGTGTGTCTACAACCGCACCACGGCCAAGGCCCAGGCCTGGGTGAACGAGTACGGCGGCCGTTCGGCGCCGACGCCCAGCGCCGCGGCGCAGGACGCCGACATCGTGTTCGCCTGCGTCGGCAACGATGCCGATCTCCGTTCGGTGACGACCGGTGCCGACGGAGCCTTCCAGGCCATGAAGGCAGGCGCCGTGTTCGTGGACCACACCACCGCGTCGGCCGACATCGCGCGCGAACTGGCGGCGGCGGCGCGCGCGCGCGGCCTGGGCTTCGTCGATGCCCCGGTCTCGGGTGGCAACCTCGGCGCGATCAATGGCGCGCTCACGGTGATGTGCGGCGGCGATGCGGCCGACTTCGCGAAGATCCAGCCGGTGGCGATGGCCTTCTCGAAGGCCGTCACGCTGCTCGGCGAGGCCGGCGCCGGCCAGTTAGCGAAGATGGTGAACCAGATCGCGATCGCCGGCCTGGTGCAGGGCCTCAGCGAGGCGATCGCCTTCGGTCAGAAGGCCGGGCTGGACATGAAGGCCGTGCTCGGCGTGATCGGCAAGGGCGCGGCGCAGAGCTGGCAGATGGACAACCGCGGCCCGACGATGGTCGACGGCAAGTTCGACTTCGGTTTCGCGGTGGACTGGATGCGCAAGGACCTTGGGCTTTGCCTGGACGAGGCGAAACGCAACGGCGCCCGGCTACCGGTGACGGCGTTGGTCGATCAGTTCTATGCGGACGTGCAGGCCGACGACGGCGGCCGCCGCGACACCTCGAGCCTGATCCAGCGCCTGAAGTAGCCCACGCGGAGACCGACCGCGTCGCGGTCGCGACCTCTCAGGGGGCCGGAGCGGTCGGCGCGTTCTTCGGCACCGTCTGCGCGAGCTCGGCCTCGGTGATGATCTCGAAGGCCTTGACGACCTTCACGACCCCGGAGACGCCGCGGGCGATCGCCACGCCGCGGTCGGCCTCGCGTTCCGTGACGCGACCCATCAGGTAGACGATGCCACGGTCGGTGACCACCTTGTAGGCATTGGCGAAGATGTCGCGCGCATCGACGTAGCTCGCCTTCACCTTGCTCGTGATCAGCGCGTCGTTCGAGCGGTCGACCAGCGAGGTCGTCGGGCCGATCGCCAGTTCGTTCAGCAGGGAGCGGACGTTCTCGAGCTTCGAGACCGCGGCCTCGACGGCCGCCTTGTCGGCCTCGGTCGGCACTTCGCCGGTCAGCAGCACCGTGCGATTGAAGCTGGTCAGGCTGACCCGGCCGCGTTCGCCGATGGCCTCCTTGACCCGCGCCGCGCCTTTCAGCTCGATGCCCTGGTCTTCAAGCTGCGCCCCCGACGTGCGACGGTCGCTGTAGACCAGTGCACTGCCGACGGCCGCACCACCGATCAGCAGCGCACAGCCGCCCAAGGCGCCGGAGAGCGAGATGCAGGCCAATGCGGCCAGCGCAACGCGACGGAGCGTGCGAGGGGCCCGGGTTGCCGCCTGGGCAGGCGAAGGAGAGGTTCGTGAGGTCATGTCAGGTCCTGTTCACCGAGCAGTTGCACGTCGACCGCGTCGCACAGACAGTGGATCGCGAGGATGTGCACTTCCTGTATGCGCGCCGTGCGCTCGTGCGGCACGCAGATGTGTACGTCGGTCTCGGTCAGGCGAGCACCGAGCTTGCCGCCGCCCCGCCCGGTGAGGGCGATGACGGTCATGTCCTTGTCATGGGCCGCGTCCACCGCGGCCACCACGTTGGCCGAGTTGCCGCTCGTCGTGATGGCCAGCAGCACGTCACCGGGATTGCCGAGCGCCTGCACCTGCTTGGCATAGATCGCGGAGAAATCGTAGTCGTTGCCGAGCGCGGTGATGATGGAGGTGTCGGTGTTCAGCGCGATCGCGGCCAGCCCGGGACGCTCGCGCTCGAAGCGGCCGACGAACTCGGCCGCGAAATGCTGCGCGTCGCTGGCGGAGCCCCCGTTGCCACAGGCCAGCACCTTGCCGCCGGCGGTGATGCAGCCGAGCACGGCCTGAACCGCATCGGCTATCGGCTTGCTCAACACCTCGGCCGCCTGATTCTTCAGGTCGGCACTGTCGAAGAAGTGCCGCTGGATTCGTTGTTCAAGCATGCCCATGATGATATGACACGCTTTCGCGGGCCCGGGTTCCGCGAGCCGCCACGTGCCGGTCGGTCGAGGGGGTCAGGACGCGTCGAAGGCCGCGCGCAGCCACGCGATGTGTTCCCCTTCGATCGCCACCACGTCGAAGCGACACGGCGGCGGCGTGGCAAAGCGCATCAGGTAGTGGCGCGCGGCGCGCACGATCCGCTGCTGCTTCACGCCCGATACGGTGGCTGCAGCGCCGCCGTGCGATCGGGTGGCCCGCGTACGCACCTCGACGAACACCAGCGTGCCATCGCGATCCCTCAGCACGAGGTCGATCTCGCCACCTCGCACGCGCGGGCCGCCGGCGACTCGATAATTGCGCTCCACGAGCTTCAGCCCGGCGCGCAGCAGGTAGGCCAGCGCCCGGTCCTCGCCCCCGTCTCCCACCGCCTTGGTCGTGACCATCGACGCCCCGTTGATCCAGCAAGCTGCCGCCAGCGCGGCCGGCGCGCAGCAGTATCCCAAAGCCACGCTCTACGTCGTGGCCACGCCCATCGGCAATCTGGCCGACCTGACGCTGCGCGCGATCCATGCGCTCGGACTGGTCGACGCCGTGGCCTGCGAGGACACGCGCGTCACCGCACCACTGCTGCGTCACCTGGGACTCGACAAGCCGCTGATCGCGCTGCACGAGCACAACGAGGCCCAGGCCGCCGGCGTGGTGATCGAGCGGCTGGCGCGCGGCGAGCGCGTCGCCTACGTCAGCGATGCCGGCACGCCGGCCGTCAGCGATCCCGGCGCGCGGCTGG
>NZ_AZND01000105.1:0-11785 GCF_000576205.1 Methylibium sp. T29
CTGATGCGGCGCCAGCGCCACCGGCAGCACCGGCACGTCGGCCTCGGGCCACGCGAAGCGCAGCACCGACCAGATGCCGTGGTCGAGCCCGGCCTCGTCGCTGGGCTGCACGGCGATGCCCTGCGCGGCCAGCAGATCGGCCACGCGCGCAGCGAGCGCGGGTGCGCCGGGCGGGCCGTACTGCAGTTCGTACAGCGCGGGCGGGAAGCCGCCGAAGTCGTGCACCGCGTGGTGATGGGCGCTGCCCAGCACCAGCGGCAGGCGCGCGGCGGTGTGCGGGGACACCACGACGATGGCCTTGGGCCGGCCGAAGCGCGTGTCGATCGCCCGGCCCAGGCGCTGGAAGAACGGGCCGGTGCTGCCCGGCTCCAGCGCCAGCATCGGCGAGCCGTGCGAGACGAACAGGGCGGGCAGGGGAGTGGCAGGTGTGGTGGTGCTCATGCCTGCCATTGCATCACCGCCGCGGCGGGGTGGCGTTCAGCGGGTTTGCATGCAGCGTTCGGTGGGGGTGAGGGAGGGCGAACGACCGCGGCGGCGGCTACCGGCCGTTCGGTCTTGGTCAACCCGTACGTACGACTGCTTCACGGTTGGGGTCGCGCGCTCGGCGCGCGGAGAGGCCAGCAGTTCGATGAACGACCGGATGGGTTCAACGCGGAGTGGCGCTTCCGACCCAAAGCAGTTGTAGGAGCGGCCCTGCGTCCTGCCGATGAGCGGACGCTCAGGAGGCCGGGGCGTGAGGGACGCCGGGGTTCATGGCAAACACCAGGTCGAAGCGCTCGCAGAATACGAGCATCCTGGGGTCGGGCCGGCGGCCGATGCGCCTGCATTCTCGCGTGAAGTAGTCCCAGTGGCCCTGCCGCCAGTATCGAAGCGACAGATCCCCCTCCCCCTCGCTTGCCGCGAATTCCGCCGTGACGTCGTCGAACGGGACAGCTTCGATCGTGCGTGTTTCGATGATGCCCAGCGGGGTGCCGAGCCAGTCGGTCATGATGCTGAGGCTGCCGGGCCACGGCGGCCGCTTGTTGTCGTGCTCGTAGGTCCAGACCAGGCTGGCACTGCCGCGCTTGGTGCCTTGCAGCACCAGCGTCGCGAGTTCCAGGGCGCCCTGATTGTTGTCGTGGAAGTGGAACGGCTCGTAGAAGTCGGACGAGCGGTCCCTCCCGATGGCAGCGCCATACGCTTCCCAGATCGTGCGCATCGACGGCGGGATCACGACGGCTCCCCTCGGGTTTGGTGACAGGATTGCGCCGCGTCCGTGGCCGCATGCGCCAGCAGCGCCGCGACGAGTTGCGCGGCATCGTCGAACGGGACCGATTCGCCCGTGGCGACATGTTCGATCAGGCCCGCGATCAGGCCTTGCGCGGGACGCGAATCGCGGTGCAGCTTGAGCACGTAGCACAGGCTGCCGGGATGGGAGGGGACGGCGTTCAGTGTCATGGCGGTGCGTTCGATCGAGATGGGCCAGCGTAAGCGCCCTGCGCCGGGCAGTCGTGCCGAATCGGTGTCGATTCGGTGTCGAGTGCGCGGGCGATACCCCGCTCAGCGGTCGCCCAGCAAGGCGCGGGCGCGGTTCATCAACGGTGCAGTGCTGCCCGCCGGCATGCCGGTGACCACCTTGCGCAATGCCTCGACGTCCCCGGTGTCCGCGTGCGGACCGTCGCAGAGTTCGACCAGGACGGTCATTTCGAGCCACGGGGATCGCTGGCGGCGAGCTTCGGCCAGGGCCTCCCGGGCGGCGGCGGCGGCGTCTCGCTCCGCGCCTTGAGCCAGCAGAGCGTGCCGCTTCAGCAGCAGCAGCCGGACCCGGTAGGAGTGGTCCTCCAGGCGCGCCGCCATGTCGAGTGCCTCTTCAGCCTGCTGCAGCGCGCGAGCGCCGTCCCGCGCGAGGATCAACGCCTCGGTGGCATAGCCCAGCACCTCCGACGAGCCGTACGACATGCCGACCTGCGCGTAGCGTCTGTAAGCGCGGGCTATCTGTGCGTAGCCCTCCGCAGGCGCGTCCGACCAGGCCTGCACCAGGCCGCGGAACCACTGGCTGGGGCCTTCGCCATGCGCCAACGCACCCTCGTCGGTGATCGCGCTCAACTGCGCCGCGAGGGCAGCAACCTGGACTCGGTCGTCGCGGCGCAGTTCGCACAGCGCCGCCAGCCAGGTCGAAATCATGCGTGCCATGGGCTGCTTCAGGGCCCGGGCACGTGCCAGCGCCAGCTCGGACTGGACCTTTGCACGCTGGTCGAAGCCGGCCAGCAGCAACGGGATCGCCAGCGCGGCCTGCATGTTGACGAGCGGGTCGAGCACGAAGGCCGTCTGCAGCGTCTGCTCGTCGAGCCCCGCTGCCGCCTGGATGCCCTGCTCAAGCACGGCGATCGCTTCGAGCGGCGGGCCTTCGAGCTTGAGCATCTGCCCGAGCAGGTCGCAGGCCGTCACCACCAGCACAGCGTCGTCGCGTTGCAGCGCCTGCGCGAGGCTGCGCTGCGCCAGCTCGCGCGCCGGGGCGAGTGCGCCGCGCAGGAACAGCCCCAGCCCCAGCCCGTGCAGCGCCATGCTGCGCAGCGGATGTGTCGGCAAGCCACCCAGGGCCGCCTGCGCCTGCTCGAACGACTGCAGCGTCTCGTCCGCGCTGACCCCCACCAGCTGCGCTGCTGCCGCGCCGCGCAAGGTGTGCAGCGTGGCCAGCACGTCCTGCCCCGACGCGCCGGATCGGCGGCGACGGGCGATCGCCAGCCCGCGGTCGGCGAGGCGCAAGGCGTCGGCCGGCGCGAACTGCTGCAACGCGGCGGCCGCAGCCGCTGCGACGTGGGGCAGCGCCGCGTCAGGGTCCTGCCCCAGTTCGAACTGCGTCGCTAGCTCGGCGGCCGAGACGACGGCCCCGGATGCCGCAGCACCGGCCAGCACCAGCGCGACACGGCGGTGCAGCTGAGCCCGTGCCAGCGCGCCCATGCGGTCGTGGAACACATGACGAACCAGCGCATGACGGAAGGCGTAGCGGGGCGCCGCCGCGTCGGCTGCGGCGTGCTCCTCGATGGCCGGCACCAGCCATTGCTGTCGTCCGGCCAGCAGGTCGCATTGCCGTGCCACCTCGTCGACATTCCGCGCAAGCACCTGCGCCACCACCGTCGGACTGAATTCGACGCCGCACGCGCTGGCAGCCTCCAGCAGCGCGATCTGGTCGGCCGGAAGGCGAAGGATCTGCCGCTCCATGATGCCCGCCAGGCTCTCCGGTACCGACAGCGTCTCGAAGGCAAGCGGGGCGTCACGCACCACGGCGCCGGCATGCAGCGCGCCCTGGGTCAGCAGTTCGTCGACGACGTTCGCCACGAACAGGGGCAATCCGTCGGTGTGGCGGTGCAGCGCCTGCACGAAGGACTCGGACCCGGCGATACCACCGAGCCGCCGCGACACATAGGCGGCCAGTTCACGCTCCGAGAACGGATCGAGCAGGATTTCGTCCACCAGCCGGTGCAGCCGCAGTTCGTGCCGCACGGCCTTCAACGGATGGTCTTCGGCGATCACCTCGGCCGCACGGAAGGTGGCCAGCCACATCCAGCAGGCCTTGCCGCGCCGGCGTGCCACATGGTTGAGCAGGGTCACGGTGGCCTGATCACTCCAGTGCAGGTCCTCGGTGACCAGCAGCAGCGGCCGGTCCTGGGTACAGCGGTCCAGCAGTTCGCCGAACTCCCGCAGCATGCGGGCCTGGCTCGTGCCGGCCAGTTCACGGCGCAGGCTGTCGCGCTCGGCCTCGCTGCACAGCCACGGCAGCTGCAGCAGCCAGGTCGGTGCGACGCTGCGCAGCAAAGTGGCCAGCGCGGGATCGGCGCGACACAGCGTGGCCAGGGCCTCGAGCACCGGCAGGTACGGCTCGCTTGGGCCGTGTTGCTCGACACATTGCCCCTGCGCGAACGCGACCGGGCCGAGCGAGGCCGCAAAGTCGTCGACCAGGGTCGTCTTGCCGACCCCGGCCTCGCCGGCCAGCCAGCACAACTGGTGCTGCCCCGCCCGGGCGCGATCCCACGCCGCATGCAGCCGATCCAGCGCCGCGCCGCGCCCGACCAACCGGGTGCCGCCCGAGGTCCCGGAGACTGCCGGCGCTTCCACGACCGGCACGGCCGAACCGTCGTTCGAGCGAGCGACCGAAGTGGGACGCCGCTCGGGGCCGGGCACCGCGATGAACCGGTAGCCGCGCCGCGAGGCGGTCTCGATGAATCTCGGCGCTCTCGCGTCGTCGTCGAAAGCGGCCCGCAACGTCCGCACGGCCGACTTCAGCACCGATTCGCTGACGTGGTGATGCCCCCAGACGGCGTCGAGCAGCATGTCCTTCGTCACCAGTTGCCCGGGGCGCCGCACCAGCTCGCACAGCACCGAGAACGCCCGCGGCGGCAGATCCAGCGCCTGCTCGTGGCGCTTGAGCATGGCGTTCGCCTCGTCGAGTTCGAAGTCGCCGAAACGGATCAGCAGAGGCTGGGATTCGTTCATGGCGCGAAGGGATCGGCGTGGTGGGACTGTACGGGATCGACACCGTTTCGACACCGCTCCGGCACGACTTGCCGGGCCGCTATCCCTAGCCTCTCGGTCACCGCGATCAAACGCACCACCCGACCGAAGGACCGCACCATGCAAGCATCTCCGTCCGTCAATTCCGCCGCTTCCGGCATCGACACCGACGTGCTGATCGTCGGTGCCGGCCCCACCGGCCTCACGCTCGCGACTGCGCTGGCCACCCGCGGGGTGCGCACCCTGCTCGTCGATCGCCAGGCGGCCGGTGCCAACACGTCGCGCGCCGCGGTTGTCCACGCCCGCACGCTGGAAGTGCTCGAACCGCTGGGCGTGACGGACACGCTCGTGTCACGCGGCATCCCGGCGAAGCGCTTCACGATTCGCGATCGCGACCGCGTGCTGGTGCCGATCGGGTTCGAGGACCTGCCGACGGCATATCCCTATACGCTGATGATCTCGCAGGCGACCACCGAAGGCATCCTGCTGGAGCGCCTGCTCGGCCTGGGCGGGCAGGTGTTGCGCCCGCGCACGCTGATCGGCCTGAAGCAGGACGACGCGAAGGCAACAGCGCTGCTGGACGATGGCAGCTGGGTGACGGCGCGCTTCATCGTGGGTGCCGACGGGATGCACAGCGCCGTGCGTGAACAGGCGGGCATCCCGTTCACGGGAGGCAGCTACGGCGAAACCTTCGTTCTGGCCGATGTGCGCTTGAGTGGTGCGGTGCCCAGCGACGAAGTGATCCTCTATTTCTCGGCAGCCGGCATGGTGGTCGTCGCTCCACTGGCCGACGGCGTGCACCGCATCGTCGCCACGGTCGCCGAGGCGCCCGACAAGGCCGACGCGGCATTCTTGCAGGCGTTGCTGGACACCCGCGGCCCCGAGCGTGAGCCAGCGGTCGTCCACGAAGTGCTGTGGAGCTCGCGCTTCCGTGTTCACCATCGCATCGCCGATACCTACTGCGCCGGCCGCGTGCTGCTCGCCGGTGACGCTGCGCACGTGCACAGCCCCGCTGGCGGGCAGGGCATGAATGCCGGCATCCTGGATGCCGTGACGCTGGCCGATGCGCTCGTCGCCGCACTCGCGGGCAACATGGGCGCGCTGGACGCCTACAGCGCGCAACGTCGTCCGGTGGCCGTGCAGATCGTCGCATTCACCGATCGGCTGACACGCATGGCCGCCGCCCGCCCCGGCCTGCGCCGACTGCGCAACCTGCTGCTGTCAACAGTGTCGAGGCCGTCCGCGGTGCGGCGCCGGCTGGCGTGGCAGTTGTCTGGGCTGGTCTATCGGCCGAGCGAACTGTCAGCTGGGGGTCGTCACGGCGCCGTGGCCCGGTCCGGGTCGGCTTTGTGGAAATCGATCACGGGTGCCTTGCAACGCTTCATGGAACGCCGTGCGCGAGCGCGGCAGAACCGCGACGACGCGAGGATCCTGTGGCAGCTCGACGATGACCAGCTCAAGGACATCGGCCTCACGCGCGGCGAGATCGGCTTGCTCATCGACGGTGAAGCAGGCCCCGCCTCCGAAACGCGGCGCAATGCCCGCTGTGTTACCCGATCGATGGGCAAGCTCGAATGCGGGGGTGCGTCGTGACGGCCGTCCGCTACGCCATCGCGGTCGCCTGCGTGGCCGCCGCCAGCGCCTGCAGCACGGTGATGGTCCCGCCGCGCGCGGACTTCCTGAGCAGCTACGCCGCGCTCACGCCCGATGCCGACCGTGGCTCCGCGAGCAGTCGTTCAGTCATGGTCATCGACCCTGCGCGAGTGACCATCGACGCCATCGAGTGGCGCGCCGACACGGGGACCGACATCACCGAAGAAGAGCGTCGCGCCCTGCTCGGCCACCTGCGCGGCGCACTGCTCGAACGTGTCCACACGCTGCCGCGCGCACAGACGGGACACCCGGCGGTGCTGCGCGCAGCCATCACGCGCGTCGAGACGGTTTCGCCGTCCCTCAATGCCGTTTCCGCGCTGCTGCTGTTTGCACCACTCGACCGCGGTGGCGCGGCCGTCGAGATCGAGGCCCTTGCACCCGACACCGGCCAGCAACTGGCGGCACTTTCGCTGGGCTATTTCACTCCCTTGTCCGACATGAAGGTGCGCTTCAGCCGGCTTGCGCCGGCCCAACTGGCCTTGCGCAAGGCGGCGGCTGATTTCAGCGAACTGCTGCAGCCCGCCGCTGGCACCAAGCCGACGGCGCGCGACTGAACAGCTCCTTCGTTGCTCCGATCTCGGGCCGAGCGCCGCGACCAAGCGCACGCGCCTATTCATCCTCTGGTCACAAGGCCCAACATCATGAAGACGATCCGCTCCATCCTGGTCCTGGCATTCCCCAACGCGGGAGAACAGGATCTGCTGATTCCGTGGGAATTGTTCAAGGCCCAGGCATGGACCATGGCCAACCGTGGCGAAAAGCTCGACGTCGTGCTCGGCAGCTTCCAGGGCGGCAGCAGCGTCGCCACGCAGATGGGCACCCGCGTCCACATCGACCGGAAGATCGAGTCCGACGAACGGTTCGACCTGGTCTACATTCCGGGCGGCATCGGCGCCGGCGCGCAGTCACTGAACCCAATGCTGCTGGACTTCCTGCGCGCCCATCGCGCCGAGGGCCGCTGGATCGCCGGCAACTGCGCCGGCATGGCGGTGCTGCACGCGCCGGCGTCCTGCAGGGGCTGGAAGTCACCTCGCCGGCCACCCTGTCGCGCAGGCTGCCGGCCGAAGGCACCCGCGTCGTCCAGCCGCGCAGGGCGTGGAAGATCGACGCGGAGAACCGGATCTTCTCCTCGGGCGGTGCGGGCACGGTCCACCCGAGCACGATGGCGCTGGTCTGGCATCTCTTCGGCGACGAGGCCGGCCGCGCACTTGCCGCGGGATGGGACGCGCTGCCGCTGCACGGTGAGTCGCTGTTCGCGCTGCTCGGCCCGGTGATGAACGACGACCCGGCCGTCGCCAGCCGGTTGCAGGATGCGTGGGAGCCGGTCTTTCTGCCGGCGCCGCAGGCCGTCGCCGATCCGCTGGGGGCCCAATGATTCACCACCTGTCTTTGCCCGCCCGCGACCCGAGGCACGTGGCCTCGGTGCTGACCGAGATGTTCGGCGGCACGCTCACCGGCTTCGGTCCCTACCGTGATTCGTTCATCGCCTGGGCGGGCGACGAGCACGGCACCGCCATCGAGGTGTATCCCGTCGGCACCGAGATGTTCCCCGATGCGGGCCAGGGTCAGGCGAACTTTCGTCATGTCTCCGACGCGTCACCCTACGTCGCGACCCATGCCGCAGTGTCGGTGGCGCTCGACGCGACCGGGATCTTTGCGCTGGCGAGTCGCGAGGGCTGGCGCGCCGTCCAGCTGTCGCGCGGCACGAACCACGTCATCGAGTTCTGGATCGAGAACACGGTGATGCTCGAGTTGATGACGCCGCAAATGACGGCCGACTATCGGCGCGCGGCATCGCGGTTCTCGCGGAAAGGCGTCGACCACGTTGCCATTGAAGCGACGGGCCCAGCGAACAGCCACCGATGACAAGCGCGGGACGCCCGCGCGCCTCGGCGGCGTCGTCGTCCATTGCACTGTGGGCCAGATTCAGCCAAAGCAGTCGGACACGAGCGGCAGGAACTGGCCGCGAGTGCCAATTCGCGGCCGCACCAGGAAGCGGCCCTTCGGGCTGAAGTCGCGGTGAGTCTGTAGTCGCGCGGCCAATCGACTGTGGTTCGCGGGAAGGCTGTCCTCGTCCGCAGCGCCCGTCGATCAGATTTCTGCCTGTCCCGAGGTCTCCAAGCCTTCATCCACATCGCTGCCCGGCAATCGCACGCTCGCCCTCAGAGATCGACATCGATCTCGGCCACCGTGAGCACACGGCCATTCACCGTTTCCTTGACCAAGGCGCTCGGCGATGGGGCGGGCAGACGATGGATCAGCAACCGCTCACCGTGAGGAGTCACCTCCATGAGCTGGAAGTGGCGCAGCGCATGTTGCGTCAACGGAATCGCCGCCGTGGAGCGCAGGATCACGGTGTCGGTGGGGCCCGGCGCCAGCGTGGCGGTGGCCGGCTCGAAATCGACCTGGCCCTCCGCGTCGCGGATGAAGAGGGCGCGGCCCGCAGCGCCATGCACCGAATACCTCCAGACGACCGCGCGGGCATCGAAGGCGATGAACCAGGCCGTCCCTGGCGAGTCGGCCGACGACCACCGGATGCGCACGTAGCCGAGGAGCGAACTCGGGACGTGCTGCGTGATCGAGCGCTGCAGGGGCAGCGCGTCCCGTGCGGCCCGGTCGGCCGCGGAGACGGTCGCGCCCTCATGCAGCCTGCGAGTGCTGCCGCTGCCGCCGTCTGGGGTAGGAGCCGTGGTGCTGTCGAACCACAGCGTGGAGTCCCCGTCCGCGCGGTCGATGTCGGTGTACGCGAAGAACGCGGGGTCCGTCGCGGTGAGTTGAAACAGCAGGTCGACCGTGGTGTCGCCGCCCGAACCCTCGGACCCGAAGACAGACAGTCCCTGGTGCTCAGCGCGGCAGATCAGCCCCAACGCTGAAAGCCGTGCCGGAGGCGGCTCCACCAGTTGCCACGCGACGGGCACGGAGGCCCCCGCCTCATCGAAGCCGGCGTGACGCACTTCGATGGAGAAGGCCCTTTTCCAGCCCTGCGGCGCCTGACCGGTCACGCTGACTCCTCGGATGTGTGCTCGGGGCTGCACCGGAAACCATCGGCGAAGCGGTGGCAGGTGCTGGAGCCCGCCGCCAAGCCCCTTGTTCAGTGGGTCAGGCGGTTCTTGTACAGCTTGCCGTCTTTCATGATGACCAGCAGTCGCCGTTCCGGATCGGCAAGGAGATTGATGTCGGCCATCGGATCGCCATCGACGAGCAGCAGGTCGGCGAGCGCACCCACTTCCACCACGCCGAGGCGGCCCTTGTAGGGGGCGCGCTTGCCCGACAGCGCCAGCAGTTCGGCGTTGGTGCCCGTCGCCATCACCAGCACCTCGCCCGGCGTGTACCAACGCACCATCTTCGCCAGTTGCGCACCCTGCCGCGCCGCCAGCTTGGCGTCGAACAGCGTGTCGGTGCCCCAGGCCGTCTTCAGCCGGTACTTCTTGGCCAGCGCATAGGCCGAGTCGGTCCCGCGGGTCATCTCCAGCTGCTTCTCCCGGTTCGCCGAACCTTCCGGGAAAGGGTTCGCGTCCTCGTCGTCGAGGAAGGGCTGCATGGACAACCACACGCCCTTCTCTGCCATGAGCTTGGCGGAGGCATCGTCCATCAGCTGGCCATGGTCGATGACGCGGACACCGGCCTTGATCGCCGCTTGGATCGCACGCGGCGTGTATGCATGCACGCCGACGTAGGTGCCCCAGTTCTCCGCCGATTCCACGGCGGCACGGAACTCTTCCTCGCCGTATTGCGCCACATCCAGGGGATCGAAATTGGAGGACACCCCGCCGCCGGCCGCCAGCTTGATCTGGCTGGCGCCCATCATCAACTGCTCGCGCACGGCGCGACGCACCTCGTCCGGTCCGTCGGCGATCCGCGCCGCACCCATCACCTCGGTTGAATGCGGTGGCGACGATGGAGAGCGCGGCAGGTCGCTGAACGCGCGATAGTCCGCATGGCCGCTGGTCTGCGAGATCATCGCGCCCGAAGGCCAGATGCGCGGGCCCGGCGTCACGCCCTCGTCGATGGCGCGCTTCAAGCCCCAGGCAGGCCCTGCGAGATCACGCACGCTGGTGAAGCCGCGCATCAGCGTGTCTTTGGCCGCTCCCGCCGCCACGATGTTGATGAACCCCGGGTGTGCCGACAACCCGTCCTTCAGCGGGATCGCCGCCATCATGGAGTGCCAGTGCGCATCGATCAGGCCGGGCATCAGCGTGCGGCCTCCCCCGTCGATCACGGTGGCGGTGGAGGACGCAGCAGCTTCGCCGATCGCCGCGATGCTGTTGCCCTTGACCAGCACATTGGACGGGGCCGTCAACCGGGCCGTCTTGCCGTCGAAGACCCGAACATTGCGGAAGAGGACCTCGGCAGGGGCCGCCTTGGCGTCTGCCGCCACCGGCGCGGCAGGCGCCTGAGGAGAATGCGCCGTGGCAGGCATCACTGCGAGCAGAGGCGCTGCAGCGAGCGCGATGACGAGGGGTCGAAAGTGCGCCATCAAACTGCTCTCCCTGTCCGCTGCCAGTCGCAGGCCTTGTCGCGTTCGAACGGCTTCAAGGACGAACCATCCGCTCAGGTTACTCGAAGATCGCGTCGCCCTGCAGCAATGACTCGCTGCTCGATCCCTGCGCATGGGTTCGCGGTGTTGCTGTTCCCTCAAGCCTCCACCAGGCCCGGCGCCACCTTCCGCCCCAGCGCCCTGCAGAGCTTGCCCCATGCCCCATCGTCCAGCAGCGCGCGCGCCGAGTCCAGCACCGGCTCGCGGGCCGCGGGCGGCAGGCCGGCGATCAGCTGCGCGCGCTCCGCAGGGTTGAGCGCCAGGATCAGCCAGCGCAGCCACAGGCTCATCTCCTGGGGGCCGATGCCGGCCAGGATGCGGTGCTCGATCGCCTGCAGTTCGGCATCGCTGTAGCCGGCCCACAGCGCCTGGTTGTGGCGGGTCTCCTCCATGTCCATGTGCTCGAAGTTCTCGGCCACGAAGGCGGCCAGCTGGCGGTACAGCCGGTGTGCCGCCGCGGCCTCGGGCGCGGCACGCAGCGCGGCGGCGTGCGCGCGCAGCGTGGCGATGGTGTCCAGGTGCTCGCGGTGTTCGCCGGCGATGCGCTGGCTGGCGCCGGCTTGCTGCGCCTCGAGGGCCGGGTGGATGCAATCGTTCTCGTGCTGCAGGTGGCTGCTCGCGGCGTCCAGCAGCGTGTCCAGCTGGCCCAGGCCGGCCGCCAGGTCCTGCGGGTCGTCCAGGTCCAGCCGGCCCAGGCGCTGCAGCGTGTCGGTCATGAACAGGCGCAGCGCCTTGTGGATGGGTGCGTAGATGTCGAAACGGGGTGGGGTGGTGCGCATGATGGGGGTCCGTCAGAACAAAGGAATATGGAAAGGAAGGAGCCGCCAGTGTTGCGAGCCACCGCCGCGCCGGCATCGCTCCGGAGAGCCATGGCGCCATCGCCGCACGCGGATGGCTCTTCGCGCCGCGGCGGCGTGCCGGCTTCCTAGAATCGGGCAGCCCTCCGCGCTGTTGCGGTGGCCGCTGCCGCCGCCGCTGTCGCTGCTGTCCATGGACAACACCCGCAACGCCTCCGCTGCCCCCCATTCCAGCAAGCACCGCATCCCGCGCGCACGGCGCGACCTGGTGCCGCGCCCGACGCTGCTGGCGCCGGTGCTGGAGCAG
>NZ_AZND01000106.1:0-11731 GCF_000576205.1 Methylibium sp. T29
CCGCGCCACTGCTGTTCCATCACTGGCGCGTCGCCGGACCACAGGTTGGATGACGGGAGCCGTATGACGCGAGAGTGTCACGTTCGGTTCTGCGAGCGGCTGAGGAGGAAGTTCCCGCGGCCGACTCACCACTTCGGTATTCTTCAGTATGAAGGCGCACATCGCCGTGGACGCTGCCAGCGGCTTGGTGCACACGGTCACCACCACGGCGGCCAAGGAAGCCGATTCGAGCAGGTCGCCGACCTGCTGCACGGCAAGGAAGAACACGTCTGGGCCGACTCGGGCTACCGCGGCGCGCAGTTCCGCGGGTAGCCCGAGGACCTGCAGAGGCACATCGCTGCCCGCCCGAGTGACATCGCCAAGCTGCCCGAGGGGCGCAGGAAGACAGCGGCCCAGAAGCGCGAGCACCGCAAGGCCAGTGTCAGGGCCAAGGTCGAGCACCCGTTTCGGGTCATCAAGCGGCAGTTCGGGCTGATGATGGTGCGCTTTGGCGGGCTGGCCAAGAACACCGCGCACGTGGTGACACTGTTCGCTCTGTCGAACCTGTGGATGGCGCGACGACAGTTGATGTCGCTGGCAGCAGTCCGTCCGCGAAGCGCATGAGGCGCCAACAACGCGGCAAAGCTCGCTCGAAACGCTTCGCCGCGAGCCCGTTCGCGCGGTCGCTGCGACTCGGCGGCTCGAACGCGTCCACGTTTGCACGTTGTTCACCTTCCCTATGGGCGCCGCGGCTTCGCGAGCCCCGCCTCGGTGTTCGGTAGCAGACAAATACGCACGTTCACTTTGTTCGCTGAAGGATAGAGACAAACTCGCGCGGCGCGACCATAGTAGGCAATCCGACAGATCCACACAGAGACAGGAAGTCCACACATGAGCGCACCCGCAGTCAAGAAGGTTCTCGTCGACAGCGGCGAGTTGAGGAAGAAGGTGGCCTCGCTTTTCGAGGCGGTGGGCGTCTCGCCCGGGCACGCCGACGAGATCGCCGAAGTCGTCGTATTCGCCGACATGCGCGGGGTCGAGTCGCATGGAGTGCAGTTCACGCCGCGCTATGTTCGAGGCATCATGCGCGGGCACCTCAATGCGAAGCCGAACATTCGAGTCATCCACCAACGCGGAGCGGTGGCCGTTGTGGATGCCGACAATGGCCTTGGCTTTCTTTCCACGCGATTCGCAATGAAACAGGCCATAGCCATCGCCGCGGAACAGGGCAGCGGTTCGGTGGCGGTGCGCAACAGCAACCACTTCGGACCTGCGGCCTTCTACCCGATGATGGCGCTGGAAGCCGGGATGATCGGGTACGCCACGACCGACGGCCCGCCGCACACGGTGGTTTGGGGCAGCCGCAAGCCGGTGCTGTCCAATGATCCCGTCGCGTGGGCGTTCCCCACGCTCGAAGGGCCGCCGATCGTCGTGGACACCGCGTTCACTGGCGTGAAAGAGAAGATCCGGCTCGCCGCCCAGCGCGGCGGCACGATCCCCGCCGACTGGGCCGTGGGGCCCGACGGCAACCCGACGACCGACCCGAAGGTCGCGCTCGAGGGTTACCTGCTGCCCATCGGGCAGCACAAGGGCTCGGCGCTGATCGTCGCCAACGAGATCGTCTGCGGCGCCTTGGCTGGAGCTCAGTTTAGCTTCGAGGTGTCTCCGGCGCTGGTGATGGGCGCCGACCATCACGATTCCTGGAAGTGCGGCCATTTCGTGCAGGCGCTGGATCCGGGTGCCTTCGGCGACCGCAAGGCGTTCCTGCGCCGTACCAGCGAGCTGGCGTCGGCCCTGCGCAACGCGCCGCGGGCCGAGGGCGTGCAGCGAATCTGCATGCCCGGCGAGATTGAGGCCGAGTTGTCGGCGCAGCGATTGAGGGACGGGTTGCCGCTGGCCGTCACCACGCTCGAGGCGCTTGATGCCGTGGCGCGTGAGGCCGGTGCGTCACTGCCGTCGGCCACGCTGGCAACGCGGAACATGTCGTGATGGCCTGGGCCTGCGCCGTCTGCGGGTTCAGTCTCGGCAAGCCGATCGCGAGCCTCGAAGCTAGCGAGCTTTGCTTCGTCTCGGACCGGCGCTTCCCCGGCCGCTGCGTCCTCACCCTGCGCGAGCACGCGACCGAACTGTTCGAGGCGTCGGTGACCGCACGACAGGCGTTCACTGAGGACATGAGCCGGGCCGCGCGGGCGATCAAGCTGGCCGTAGGTGCGTTCAAGATGAACTACGAGATCCTCGGCAACGCCGACCCTCATGTTCATTGCCACCTGATTCCGCGCCAGCTCGACGAGCCGAACCCGCGCGTGCCGGCATGGCTGCATCCTCAGCCGCAAGCAGATCTCGATGAAGCAAGTGCGCGCCGAATCAAGGATCGGATCCGCGAGTTGCTCGATACTGGAGACAAGGGATGAGCGCCAGGACGATGAAGGGCGTCGCCGCCACCGAGCGTTTCGTCTACCCCTTCGCCGAGGCCACGCATCTCGATGCTTCGGTGCTCGGCGGCAAGGGGGCGGGGCTCGTTCAGATGACGGCCTCGGGTTTCCCCGTGCCACCGGGATTCGTCATCACGACACGCGCATGCGCCGTCAACAAGGGCGGCACGCTCACCGACGCGCTATGGCAGGAGATCGTGCAGGCCGTGCACCGGCTTGAAACGCAAACCGGCTGCGCCTTCGGCAAGGGAGCCAAGCCGCTGCTTGTCTCGGTCCGATCCGGGGCGCCGGTGAGCATGCCGGGCATGATGGATACGGTGCTCAACCTCGGCATGAACGAGCAGACCACCGTCGCGCTGGCGAAGGCGACTGGCGGCAGCTATCGCTTTGCGGCCCAGACCTTCGCGAGGTTCGCGCGCATGTATGCCGACATCGTCCTCGGCATCGCCGACGAGATTCTGGTCGATGACGCGAGCCGCACGGCCATCGACACGGTCAAGGACGAAAAGTCGCTGCGGTCTGCGGTGCGGCTCGCCGCAGAGAGCGCCGGCTCGGCCGCCGGCAGCGCCTTTCCGAGCGACCCTTGGGACCAGCTCAGGCAGGCGGTGGTCGCTGTCTTCGAGTCATGGAACTCGCGCCGCGCGGTGCGCTACCGCGAGCACCACAAGATCGCCCACGACCTGGGCACCGCGGTCGTCATTCAGCAGATGGTCTTCGGCAACCTCGGCAGCCCGTCGGGGACCGGCGTGGCCTTCACACGGGACCCGCGCGACGGCTCGCCGAAGTTGTTCGGTGAGTATCTCGAGAACGGCCAGGGCGAAGACATCGTCGCCGGAACCCACACGCCGGAGTCGCTGGATGCCCTTGGCCAGCGGAACCCGGACCTGCTCGGACGGCTCGAGTCGCTGGCGCGGGCTCTGGAGCAGACGTACCGCGACGTGCTCGACATCGAGTTCACCGTGCAGGAAGGCGTCCTGTACCTGCTGCAAGTGCGCGTCGGCAAGCGCACTGCGGAGGCAGCGATACGCATCGCCAGCGACCTGTTCGACGAAAGCGTCATCGACCGCGAGACCGTGCTTCAGCGGGTGACCGCCGATCATCTGCGCCAGATCCTGCGGCCTCGGTTCCTGCCGGATGCCGTCGAAGCGGCGCGCGCCGGCAGCGCGCTCCTGGCGGTCGGCACCGGCGCGTCGCCTGGCCAGGTCAGCGGCCGCATCGTGCTCGACCCCGATCGCGCCGAGCAGATGGCTGCCGATGGCAAACCCGTGGTTCTGATGCGCGTGTTCACGAGTCCACGCGATCTGCACGGAATGCTCGCGGCGCAGGCAATTGTCACCGCCAGAGGTGGGTCTACCAGCCACGCGGCGGTGGTGGCGCGCGCGCTCGACAAGCCGTGCATCGTCGGCTGCGAGCAACTCGACATCGACACTGAGCGACGCGTGGTCCGCGTCGGCGACCGGGACTTGACGGAGGGGACCTCCGTTTCCATCGACGGCGCCACCGGAGAGGTGTTCGAGGGGTCCCTGCCGACCGACGCGCGCAGTCCAGAATCGATGAGCCAAGTCGGCCGCATCCTGCAGATCGCCGACGAGCTCAGCGGCTGTACTGTCTTTCATCGCGTCTCCACTCCGGACATGGCGCGCCAAGCCATCGCGGCCGGTGCGCACGGTATCGGCACACGCATTGACGAGACCCTGGCCGCATGCGAGGGTTTCGAAACACTGATCGACGCAGTGTCCGCCCACAGGCGCGGCCCTGCGGCTGCGAATGCATCCGCTCTGACGGCGCTCGAGGATGTGATCTCGGAGACACTGGTCAAGATCATGAAGGTCGTGCATCCGAAGCCCTTCGCGGCGCGGATCGCCAATCTGTCCAGTGGAGTCGCAGGCGAGGCTGTCTCTGACTTCACCGACATCGCGCCCTCGCCGGCGATCTGGCTGCCGCTGGGCTCTCCGCAACTGCTGCGCGCGCAGATCCGCGGGCTGGTGCGTGCAAAGGAGATTGCCAACTATCCGGACAACGTGATCCTGATGGTCGGCAGCGTCAACACCGAGGCCGAGGCGATCGCACTGAGGACGGCCTGTCGGGAGGCGGGCGGTGCCTCGCTCAAGCTCGGCCTAGCCACTCGCAGCGCCCACAGCCTGCTGGAACTGCCTCGCATCGCCAAGCACGTCGACATGCTGTGGATCGACTACCGTTCGCTTTGCGCCTCGATCTACAGGTATCCCGACGACCTGATGCTGTCTCATGACGCATGGAAGTCCTATCTCTCCGAGGCTTCATGCCGCTGGATCCGGCCAACGAGGTGGACGAGGCGATCGAGCGGCTGATGCCCACCTTGCCGCGCACCGGGCACTCGTGCGAATTCGGTGTCACCTTCTACGGCTGGGCGGTGAGCGAGAAGGTGGTGCGCTTTTTCACCGAGCGCGGATTCACGAACTTCGGAGTGGACATGAATGGCCTGGGCGCGACCCGCCTGCTTCTGGGCCGCTTGACGTCGCAGGCGGGAGGGTCCGGCACGCCGTCCTGAGGATCGGACGCAACGGTGCCGATGGTTGGCCACGCGGCGTGCCCACGAGGCACGCACGATTACGGAGAAGTGCTTATGAACGAGATTGGTCTGATTGGCTTGGGGAACATCGGCGGGGGAATGTGCAAGCGCCTGCTCGATCGCGGCATCGCGGTCGTCGGGTTCGATGTCTCCTCGGAGGCCGCGAACGCGGCGGCGGAACTGGGCGCGAAGATCGAACCGAGCCCCGGGGCCGTCGCGCAGCGGGTCGACGTCGTCGTCACGTCGCTGCCGAATCCGGCGATCGTGCGCGACGTCTACCTCGGGAGCGGCGGGCTCGTTGCGAAGGCGCGGCGCGGGAGCACGCTGATCGAGACCAGCACCATCGATCCGCACACCATCCGCCATGTCGCGGAGGCCGCCGCCGCCGCGGGAGTCGACATCCTCGACGTTGCGCTTTCGGGCGAGCCGCCGCAGGCGATTCTCGGCGAGTTGGTCTTCCAGGTGGGGGGTGCCGACGACCTGATCGACCGGCATCTCGATCTGCTGCAGGTGCTGGCGAAGAAGATCAATCGAACCGGGGGCATCGGCACGGCCAAGACCGTCAAGCTCGTCAACAACCTGATGTCGCTGGGCAACGTGGCCGTGGCCGCGGAAGCCTTCGTCCTGGGCGTGAAGTGCGGGATGGAACCGAAGCGGCTGTACGACATCCTGTCCGTTTCGGGCGGGCGTTCGGCGCACTTCATCTCCGGCTTCCAGAAGGTGATCGAAGGCGAGTACCGGGCCAGCTTCAAGACCAGCCTGGCCCTGAAGGACATCAACCTGATCCTCGACCTCGCGAAGGAGGAGCACTATGCGGTCCAGCTCGCGCCGGTGATTGCTTCGCTGTATCGCAACGCCGTCGAGCAGGGGCTGGGAGAAGACAACTTCACGTCGGTGGTCAAGGGCTATGAAGCCACGGCCGGGATCCAGGTCGGCACGTCACGCTAGCCACGACTGCGGGGGGTCCGCATCGTCGATCATGAAATGAACGCTACGCAGTTCATCCTCGTCAGGCATGTCGAGACGCTATGGAACCGGCAGGGAAGGATCCAGGGCCACCTGGACAGTCCGTTGACCGCCGAAGGCGTCGCACAGGCGCAAGCCCTCGCCAGGCGGCTGAGCGGGACCAGGTACGACCTGTTCGTCAGCAGCGACCTGGGGCGAGCGCAGGCGACGGCTGCGTACATCGCCGCCGAGATCGGGATGGAGCCGGTGCTGGACATGCGGCTGCGCGAGCGCCACTACGGCATTTTCCAGGGCATGACGCGTGCCGAGGCCAAGGCGACTCATCCGAGGTCTACCGGCGCTACAGCGATGAGGACGTCGAGTTCGCCATTCCGGGGGGCGAAAGCACGCAGGCCTGCTTTGCGCGCAGCGTCGGCTGTCTCGAGGAGCTGGCCGCATGCCGCCCCGGGCAGCGGATCCTTGTGGTTACCCACGGCGGCGTGGTCGATGGCCTGTATCGCCACACGAAGAAGCTGCCTCACGTCGGTTCACGCGTCTTCTCGATGGTCAACGGAAGCCTCAACGAGTTTCTCTACGAGCGCGGCGAGTGGCACCTGAAGTCCTGGGCCGACGTCGCGCATCTGGAAGGCACTCCGCTGGACGACGTCTGATGGGCACGGCTGCCACCCGCATGGACCCGAGGGCGCCTGTGCAACCAGGAGTCGGAGTCGGAATGCCGGTCACCCAGCGGCCCCCCACACGTATATGCACGCATGACTCGAGGCCGCCGTAGCTGGCCAAGCCTTCAAGCCATGACTCTTCCAATCACAACACCTTGCCGGCTTTGACGGCGCACAGGAGACAAGCATGACAAGCAGTATGAAGATTCGCTCGGAGGGGGGCAGGTCAGGGCCGTTCGCCCACCTGCTCGATGGCCTGAGGACGCTCGCACTGGCGGCCCTGCTGCCGTTGGTCGCGCTGCACAGCCAACCGGCGCGGGCGCTCGATCTGGACGCCGACGACTACGCCTCGGGCGCGATCCCCGCGGGAACGAATCTCGCGCTGCTGTACTAGCAGCGCAACAAGGTCTACAGCAACGGCAACCAGGTTGCTGGCGGTGATCTCAAGTCGGACGTCGGGATCTTGCGCCTCGTCCGTTTCGTCGACATTGGTGGCTTCCGCGCCGATCCGCAGATCCTGCTGCCCTTCGGCAGCCTGAAGGCCGGCAACGACCTGAGCGCGCTGGGCAGCACCAGTGGAGTCGCCGACCTCATCGTCGCCGCGACCGTCTGGCTGGTGAACAAGCCGGCAGAGGGCGAGTTCTTCGGCGTGACGCCGGCGGTGTGGGTACCGATTGGCTCGTACGACAAGAACAAGGCGCTCAACCTCGGCGAGAACCGCTGGAAGTACCTGCTGCAGGCAGGCTACACCACGCCAGTGGGATCGAAGGACCTGTCACTGCAACTGGCAGCCGACGTGACCGGCTTCGGCCGCAACGACGACTTCGGGCCCAACGGCCGGTCGCTGTCACAGAAGCCGCTGTACCAGTTCCAGGCCTGGCTCAAGTACAGCCTTGGCGGCGGTCTCGACCTGCGCGCGGGAACCTCCCACTTCGTCGGCGGCGAGACCTCGGTGGACGGCGTTGCCAACGACGACCGCACGCGAACCACCAACGCCAAGTTCGGCGTCGGCTGGGGCTTCGCGCCTGGCTGGCACTTCTTGGCCCTCTATGGTCGTGACTTGTCCGTGCGCAACGGACTGAAGGAGTCAGATCGCATCAACCTGCGCCTGCTGAAGGCGTTCTGAGCATCCCAGGCCCATGCCCATGCCCGCGCCCGGCGTTCGCGAAGGAGCGATGGATCTGCTGCGCTACAAGGCGAACGGCAGCGCCGTCATGACCGATACGTCATTCGTGCGAGCCCGTGGCGTTGTCGGACGTTGCGGTGCGAGCCCGCTCTTGAGCATGGTCCGCAGGCCGTCAGCGACAGTGGTGAGCGGCGCGATCCGCATCCCCTTGAGCGCCCCCAGGCGGCGCAAACGCCGCCGCCCCCCGAGGGGGTTGAGTAGCCCGGCGGAGCCGGATCTACTCAACAGATCGAGTCGAAATCGACGCCTTGCATGGCGCTGCCGTTCACCGACCATGGTGGGGCAGAGCATGGCAATGCGCACACGAGAAGACGAGGTGTTCCCGAACGCGGCGGGCATCGACATCGGGGCGTCCAGCCACTGGGTGGTGGTGCTGCGGCACTTGGCCGGAGCTGCCGGCTGCGAGCCGGTGCGCGCGGCAGCGGCGATGACCGCCGACTTTAAGGAGTTGGCTGAGTGGCTGGTGAGCCTTGGGGGTAGACACGGTGGCGGTGGAATCCACCGGGGTGTACTGGATTCCGGTGTTCGAGGTGCTGGAGCAGCACGGGCTGAAGGTGTAGCGGGTCGATGCGCTGCAGTTGAAGTAAGTTCCTGGGCGCAAGAGCGACGTACAGGACTGCCAGTAGCTGCAGAAGCTCATGAGCCTGGGGCTGTTGCGCACGGCCTGGCGGCCCAGCGCCGAGGTGTGCGTGCTGCGCGCGGTGGCGCGCCAGCGCGAGACGCTGCTCGTCGAGCAGGCTAGCTGGGTGCAGCGCATGCAAAAGGGCGCTGGTGCAGATGAACATCCAGCTTACCGAGGTCTTGAGCGACGTGATGGGCCAGACTGGACAGGCCATCGTGCGCGACATCGTGGCCGGAGTGCGTGAGCCCAGGCAGCTGGCGCGACATCGCCAGCGTCGCGTCAAGGCCAGCGCGGCCGAGATTGCCAACGCGCTGGAAGGCGACTGGCGCGAGGAGCACCTGTTCGTGCCGAAGCAGGCGCTGGCGATGTATGACGATATCGCTCGCCACCTGGCCGAGTGCGACGCGCGGCTCGACGCGCTGCTGGACGCGCGCAGCCAAGCCAAGGTCGACATCGGCAAGCTGCCGCGCGCGGGTAGCAAGGCGCGCGCGGAGCACGAGATCCGCCAGCGCCTGGCCAACTGGGCGGGCGTGGACCTCACGCGCATCAACGGGCTGGGGGTGACGGTGGTGATGAAGCTGCTCAGCGAGATCGGCCCGGATGTCAGCCGCTTCGCCAGCGTCAAGCACTTCTGTTCCTGGCTCGGGCTGTGCCCGGGGCAGGCGATGTCTGAATTTCTGTCTGCGAGGCGCTCTGATATGAGACTTTTCTAGGGCGGCGGTCAGCGCTTGCGACGAACCGACCGACGCGGTGGGGAAGTCGGTCTTCATCCTACGCGGCCGTCGGCCTAGTGAGTCGGTCGGCGTAGAGGACGGCGAATTGGCCCATCGCCGTCTTCCAATTCACCTTGGCGCAGGAATCGCTTGAGCCCCTGGTAGAGCGCCGAGGGATCAAGGGCCCCGAAACGATCGGCCAGTTCGCGGCCGTCGAGCGTGGGCACGCCCCGGCGATCGCGTCGCCACGTCCCTGGCGGCTTGCGCGATCGCCCGGAACACTGTCCGCGATCAGCTGGGAATGGGTGTCCGCGATCAATGGAATGCGCAAACTCGGCCACCGCCTGCCGCGTCCACAGCACGTAGACGACCGTCGTCAGGGCGCAAGGCGTCGAGCGCAGATGTGGATACAAGGTTGAAGGGATTGGCCATGACGCGATAATGGACACGGGAGGAAACGCCGACACCGACATCTTGATGAAGACGCTGACGACGAGACCCAACTTGCTGGAACAGGTGCGTGACGCCATCCTCGCCGAGATTGCTTCCGGGGTCTTCGCGCCTGGCGACCGGATCATCCAGACGGAGATTGCCCATGGTTTGGGGTCTCGCGACAGCCGGTACAACAGGCGCTGGCCATGTTGCGCAACCAGGGCGTGCTTCAGGACGCGCCGGGTCGCGGACTCGTCGTCGCACCGCTGGATCCTGACTACGTGCGGCACATGTACGACATTCGAGCTTCGATCGAAGGGGTGGCGGCACGCCGCGCAGCCGAGCTGAGCGCCGAGCAAGCCGCGCGTCGGGGACCTGCGTTGATCAAGGCCGGCCGTAGGGCCGTGGCGCAGCTAGCATTCGCCAAGATGATCGACGCAGACATGAAGTTCCACGAGTTCATCTATGGTCTGTCTGGCAACCCACTCATTCGGCCGACACTCGAAACCCATCTCACCTATACGCAGCGGGTGATGGGCGAAGTCCTGATCCGAGACGAAAGTTCCAAGGCCATCTGGGATCAGCACGAAGACATCCTCCAGGCGATCGCCAGGGGCGACGGCGATCGGAGCGAAGCCCTCATGCGCTCGCATCTCATGAAGGCAGCCGCCGTCATGGTCGAAAGACTGCGCAATGGGCGCAAGAGGGCATAGGCGACACTCGTCCTAAGCGCTTTTGGCAGGCAAGGCCCACGGCTCACGAATGTCCGGCGATCCTTCGCAGGACGCGCAGAGACCCGGCGCAGCTGTGTTGTAAGCGATGGGATGGACGCCCCTTCCGGTCGAGTGGTGGCTGACACTTCCACTCTGCGCGTCCGCCAGTGACAAGAACCAGGTGGCGTTCAGGCACTCCTGGCGCAGCCGGCCGTTGAAGCTCTCCACGCCGGCGTTGTCGGTCGGCTTGCCCGGCCGGCTGAAGTCGAGCTCGACGCCGCGCTCGTAGGCCCACTTGTCCATCACCTTGGAGATGAACTCGCTGCCGTTGTCGGTCTTGATCGTTCCCGGCAGGCCACGCTGCGCGGTAATGGCATTGAGCGTGCGCACGACGTCCTCCCCCTTCAGGCTCTGCCCGACGTCGGTGGCCAGGCACTCCCGCGTGTACAGGTCCACGACCGTGAGCATGCGCAGCTTGCGCCCGTCGAACAGCGCGTCGGCCACGAAGTCCATGCTCCAGATCTCGTTGATGGCGCTGGCCAGCTTCTTGGGCTGACGCAGCTTGGCCGCCTTGTTGCGCCGCGGCCGCTTCAGCCGCAGCGACAGGCCTTCCTCGCGGTACAGCCGGTACACCCGCTTGACGTTGTCCCTGTGGCCTTCGCGGCGCAGCATCACGTGCACACGGCGGTAGCCGTAGTGCACCCGCGTCTGCGTGATCTCCTTGATGCGCAGCTTCAATGCCGACTCGTCCTTCTTGACCGCCTTGTACAGGTAGGTCGACGCCGACATCTTCACCACGCGCAAGGCGTTGCGCTGGCTGCACCCAAAGCACTGCATCAGCTCGGGCACCAGCGCACGTCGCTGCGAAGGCCTCAAAGGTTTTTTGCGACGACGCGCTGCAGCATGGCCTTGTCCAGGCTCAGGTCCGCCACGATCTGCTTGAGCTTGCGGTTCTCCTCCTCGAGCTGGCGCAGTCGGCGCAGCTCCGAAGGGCCCACGCCACCGTACTTCTTGCGCCACACGTAGAAGGTCGCTTCGCTGATGCCCATCTTGCGGCAGACCTCCTCGACGCTGATGCCCAGCTCGGCCTGCTTGAGCGCGAACGCGATCTGCTCGTCAGTGAACTTGCTCTTCCTCACGGCATGCTCTCCTGGCCCCGACGGGGGCCTCCATCATGCCGGTCGTTCTGTTACCGAACGGTTCGGAAACCTGGGACAGGGTCACGGGCAGCTTCTTGCGCCGGCACTTGAGCACCATCAGGCCTTCTTCGCGGTAGACCCGCTAGTCTAGGTGCGCTTGACGTTGATCGCCCAGCCGTCGATCCGCAGACGGCTGTGCAGCATCCGGTAGCCGTGGCGGCGGTGCCGGCTGCGCGAGCTCCGTCAGGCGCTCGCGCAGCCGGCAGTTGCCGTCGTCGCGCGGCTGGTAGCGCGGGGTGCTGGGGCTCATGCCCACCAGGCGCAAGGCCTGGCGTTCGG
>NZ_AZND01000107.1:0-11667 GCF_000576205.1 Methylibium sp. T29
CGCCACGCACGCTCGCCGGCCTGCGCCTGCAGGCGGCGCGCCGGCTGGTCGCCGCCAACCCGGGCATGACCTACAGCGGCGAGGTGCCCGAGCCGCTGTTGGCCATCCCGGTGCTGGAGGTCGAGCTCAACGCCGATGGCAGCGTGCGCCGTATCGAGGTGCTGCGCGAGCCGCGCCAGGCCAAGGACACCATCCAGCTGTCCATCGATGCGGTACGACGCGCGGCGCCGTTCGGCGACGTGTCGAAGCTGCCCCGGCCCTGGAAGTTCACCGAGACCTTCCTGTTCCGTGACGACCGCAAGTTCAAGCCTCGTACCCTCGATTCCTGAACGCTGCCGGCATGGCCACGGGCATCGGCCCTTCTTGGGCACAATGCCTGCATGTTCTTCACGCTGCCGACTCTCCTGACCTGGGCGCGCATCGTCGCGATTCCGCTGATCGTCGGCGTGTTCTACCTCCAGGTGGCGCCATCGATGCAGAACCTGATCGCGACGGTGCTGTTCGTCGTGGTGGCGCTCACCGACTGGGCTGACGGCTACCTGGCCCGCAAGCTGAATCAGACTTCATCGTTCGGCGCCTTCCTCGACCCGGTGGCCGACAAGTTCCTGGTCTGTGCCGCGTTGCTGATCCTGGTACAGCTCGACCGCGTCAACGCGCTGGTCGCGCTGGTGATCATCGGGCGCGAGATCGCGATCTCGGCCCTGCGTGAGTGGATGGCGCAGATCGGCGCGTCGCGCAGCGTCGCGGTGCACATGCTGGGCAAGCTCAAGACCACCGTGCAGATGATCGCGATCCCCTTCCTGCTCTTCGACGGCCATCTGTTCAGCGTGATCGACACCCACCTGTGGGGCACCGTCCTGATCATCGTCGCGGCGGCGCTGACCATCTGGTCGATGGTCTATTACCTGCAGAAGGCCTTGCCCGAGATCCGGGCCAAGGTGCGGTGATGCAGCCCGCCCAGCAGCGCGCGCTGTTGATCGGCGCGATGCCGGCGCTGTTCGTGCTGATCTGGAGTACCGGCTTCATCGTTGCGCGCTACGGCATGCCGCATGCCCCGCCGCTGAAGTTCCTGGCCTGGCGCTTCGCGCTCTCGGCGCTGTGCTTCGTGCTCTGGGTAAGGGTGTCCGGCGCGGCGTGGCCTCAAGGGCGGGCGCAGTGGAGACACCTGGCCGTGACCGGCGTGCTGATGCACGCGGGCTACCTGGGTGGGGTGTGGGCCGCGGTGCGGTTGGGCATCGGTGCCGGCACCGTGGCACTGATCGTCGGCCTGCAACCGGTGCTCACCGCCGTGTGGATCAGCCGCACCGGATCGCTGTCCGAACGGGTGTCGGCCCGGCAGTGGATCGGCCTGGCGCTCGGCTTCACCGGGCTGCTGCTGGTGGTAGGTCACCGGCTTGGCAGCGGCGAGGTCACGGTAGCGAACCTCGGCCTGGCGCTGTTCGCCTTGCTCTGCATCACCGCCGGTACGCTGTACCAGAAGCAGCATGTGGCGCGTTGCGACGTGCGGACTGCCAGTGCCGTGCAGCTGCTGGCGGCGCTGGCCGTCACACTGCCGCTCGCGCTGCTGGAGCCGGCGCCGGTGCAATGGCACCCTCAACTGCTCGGTGCGATGGCGTGGTCCGTCGTGGTGCTGACGCTGGGCGGCAGTTCGCTGCTCTACCTGCTGATCCAGCGCGGCGCCGCGACGGCGGTGACCAGTCTGCTCTACCTGGTGCCACCTTGCACCGCGCTGATGGCGTGGCTGCTGTTCGGCGAATCGCTGTCGCTGAGCGTGCTGGTCGGGCTGGCCCTGACGGCGGCGGGCGTCGCGTGGTGGTTCGTGCGACGCGAAGCGACGCATGAGTGGGGCGACCTGTGCCGTCGCGTCCACAAGGTGTCCCGTCGGGCCTGCAGCGTCGACGTGAGCCGAGGCGCCGAGCCCCGCCCGGTGGGCGATCTACATGGGGGAATACGCATAGAATCGCCTTCCGCGCTTGACACCCCGCAGGCTCACCGCTGTAATGATCCGCAGTCCCAGCGGCCTTCCGCAGCGCGTCCCACCGGGCTGGGTCCCGCACCTTCCACCGTAGACAGAGACACCTTTCAAAGGGGGTACCTTTCGTGAACAAGACTGAACTGATCGAACACATCGCCAAGCAGGCCGACATCTCGAAGGCCGCTGCCACGCGTGCGCTCGAGGCACTGATCGGCGGTGTGCGCACGACGCTCAAGAAGGGCGGCAGCGTATCGCTCGTCGGTTTCGGCACCTTTGCCGTGACCAAGCGTGCAGCGCGCAGTGGGCGCAACCCGCGCACCGGCGATACGATCAAGATCAAGGCGGCCAAGGTGCCGAAGTTCCGTCCGGGCAAGGCCCTGAAGGACGCACTCAACTGAACCAAGTCAGGCTCGGGTGCTTAGCTCAGCTGGTAGAGCGGCGCCCTTACAAGGCGTAGGTCGGGGTTCGAACCCTCAGCACCCACCACCCCGGAGTCGACATCCTGAGACGGCCACGACCGCTTCGATAGAATCCGGCAGCAGCGCTCTCCCCAGAGCGCGCAAGAGAGCCAGTCCAGCAAAGGCGAACCCAGGTTCGCCTTTGTCGCATGTGGGCCGACACAGATCGATCTTCCGAGGCCATCGATGTTTGAATTCGTTCGTTCGCACACCCGGCTGTTGCAGTTCATCCTGGTCCTGCTGGTCTTTCCGGCCTTCGTGTTCTTCGGGGTGCAGGGTTACACCGGCATGAGCGAAGGCAATACGGTCGTCGCCAAGGTTGCAGGCACCTCGATCACGCAGGCCGAGTGGGATGCGGCGCACCGCAATCAGGTCGAGCGCCTGCGGGCGCAGTCCCCCGGTGTCGACCTCAAGCTGTTCGATACGCCCGAGGCGAAGCAGCGCACGCTGGACGCCCTCGTGCGTGAGCGTGTGATGCTCGTCGCGGCTGACAAGCTGCACCTGACCGCCAGCGACGAACGCCTGCAGCGGGTGTTCGCCAGCGATCCGCAACTCGCCTTCCTGCGCAAGCCCGACGGCAGCCTGAACGCCGACGTGCTTGCGGCGCAGGGCATGAGTGCCAGGCAGTTCGAGCAGCAACTGCGTCAGGATCTGGCGATGCGTCAGGTCCTGCAGGGCGTGAGTGGCACGGTGCTGGCGCCGAGCCGTCCCACGTCGACGGCGCTGGATGCGCTGCTGCAGCAACGCGAAGTGCGCATCGCGCGCTTCGAGGCTCAGAAGTTCGTGACGAAGGTCAACGTGACCGACGCCGACATCGAAGCCTATTACAAGGATGGCCGGCACGCTGCCGAATTCGAGACGCCGGAGCAGGCGTCGATCGAGTACCTCGTGCTCGACCTCGATGCCATCAAGTCCGGCCTCACGGTCAGCGACGACGATCTCCGCAAGTACTACGAGGAGAACGAGAGTCGCTACGTCGCGCCGGAAGAGCGCCGCGCCAGCCACATCCTGATCAAGGCCGAGAAGGGCGCGTCGGCCGAGCAGCGCGAGAAGGCCAAGGCCAAGGCCGCCGCCTTGCTCGCCGAGGCGCGGAAGGACCCTGCGAAGTTCGCCGAACTGGCCAAAAAGAATTCGGAAGACCCCGGCTCTGCGGTGCAGGGCGGCGACCTGGACTTCTTTGCGCGCGGTGCGATGGTCAAGCCCTTCGAGGACGCCGCGTTCGCGCTGAAGCCGGGGCAACTGAGCGAGGTGGTGGAAAGCGATTTCGGCTACCACGTGATCTTGCTCACCGCGGTGCGGGGCGGCGAGAAGAAGGCTTTCGAGTCGGTCAAGGCGGAGATCGAGAACGAGGTGAAGCAGCAGCTGGCGCAGCGCCGCTACGCCGAAGCGGCAGAGATTTTCAGCAACACCGTCTACGAACAAGCCGACAGCCTGAAACCGGCGGCCGAGAAGCTCAAGCTCACGGTGCGCACGGCGTCCGGCGTGGCGCGCACGCCGGCGCAGGGGGCGACCGGCGCGCTCGCCAGCCCGAAGTTCCTGGAGGCCCTGTTTGCCGCCGAGACCCTGCGCAACAAGCGCAACACCGAGGCGGTCGATCTGGGTGGCAGTCAGTTGGTGGCCGGCCGCATCGTCGACTACACGCCGTCGCGCAAGCTGCCGCTTGCCGAGGTGAAGGACCGGGTGCGGGAGCGGGTGGTGGTCGAGCAATCGGCGGCATTGGCGCGCAAGGAAGCCCTGGCGCGGCTCGCCGCCTGGAAGGGCGGCGCCGAACCCGAGGGTCTGGAGCCCGCGATGACGGTCTCGCGCGGCCGGCAGCAGGAACTGCCGCCCGCTCTGATCGATGCGGTGATGAAGGCCTCGCCGGCGCCGTTGCCGTCGTGGACGGGTGTCGATTTCGGCGAAGAGGGTTACGCGGTGGTGCGCGTCGACAAGCTGCTGCCGCGCGACGCGGCGGCTGGTGACGACAAGCGGCTGCAGCAGCAATACGGACAGATCTGGGGCGCGGCCGAAGACGAGGCCTACTACGCGGCGCTGAAGGAACGATACAAGGTGAAGATCACCGGCGTTGCGAAGAGCGCCGACGCCGAGCAGTCCGGCGCTTCGCGCTGAAGCTCTCCGCTATAATGCACGGCTCTGCGGTGGCTGTAGCTCAGTTGGTAGAGTCCAGGATTGTGATTCCTGTTGTCGTGGGTTCGAGTCCCATCAGCCACCCCACCTGATCACAAACGAAGGCGCCGTCTCGCGGGCCTTTCGTTTTTCTGGCGGCGAAGAAGAGTCCGTGCGGCTCAGCGCGGTTTGTACTGTTCGGTCCCGAACAGCATCTTGCGCGACTGCTCGTCGACCAGCGGCTTGCGCTGTTGAGCCAAGACCTCGACGCCGCGCTGCACCGCGGGGCGTGCGGCGATCTCGTCGAACCAGCTTGAGGTGCGGGTAGTCGTTCCAGTCGATGCCCTGATTTTTCCAGGAGCGCAGCCAGGGGAAGATCGCGATGTCGGCGATGCTGTAGTCCGACCCCGCGATGTACTTCGACTTGGCCAACTGGCGATTCATCACGCCGTAGAGGCGCTTGGCCTCGTTGGTATAGCGGTCAATCGCATAGTCGATCTTCTCGGGTGCGTAGACCCGGAAATGGTGGGTCTGGCCGAGCATCGGCCCGACACCGCCCATCTGGAACATCAGCCACTGCAGCACCTCGTACTTGCCCCGCACGTCGGCTGGCAGCAGCTGGCCGGTCTTGCCGGCCAGATAGAGCAGGATTGCGCCGGATTCGAACAGCGAGATGGGCTTTCCGTCCGGGCCATCAGGATCGACGATCGCGGGGATCTTGTTGTTCGGGCTGATCGACAGGAAGGCGGGCTCGAACTGATCGCCGGCGCCAATATCGACAGGAAATGCACGGTATGGCAGCCCGCACTCCTCGAGCATGATGTGGACCTTGTGCCCGTTGGGCGTGGCCCAGGAATACACTTCGATCATCGTCAGAGCCCTCGGTGGGTGGCAGCCGCTCCGACGGACGGCTTGTGGGCACTCTATTCGATCGCACGGACCCATGCTCGACTCCTTCAAGCGCTGGATAGACGGCAAGCGCGGCGGCCCGGACGGTCGTCTCCTCCAGACCTGGGCCAAGCAGCGTGGCTTGGTCTTCAAGCGCGTGCGCAACGGTGAAGGCGTGGTGCTCGAGGGCGAGATGCACGGGACGCCGTGGCGCATGGAATGGGGTACGCCACAGCGAGCCTATCTGCTCGATCGCGAACTGCGCCTGCGCATGGACCTGGGTCTGCCGCAGAGCCTGCAGATGATGGTGATCTCGCGCGTGCTGGCCGAGGAGCTGGAACAGGCCGCCTACGCGCTGTTCACACAGGACATGCAGACACAGATCGACTCCGGCATGCCGGAGGAAATGCGCTGGCTGGCGATGTTCCCGAAGACGCAGTTGGCTGCGCTGAAGATGCTGCGCAATCGCTACACGACGGCATCGAATGCCGCGGCACCGCTGGCGGTGTGGCTTGACAAGGATCTGGTCGGCCAACTCGAGGCCGCCCGGCAAGGCTGGCTGGGTGAAGAGGGCCCGCTCGTGCTGATGACGCTGCGGGGCAGGCTCTACCTGCGCATCGAGTCGGTGCAGCCAGACGCTGCGCTGCTCGATGGCGTGATGGCGCTGTTCGAGGCGGCCGCCCGCGGCGCGCTGGCAGCGGCCGAAGGCGCGTCTTCGCAGACGCAGTGGCCGAGCACCAGCACCACGGCCTGGCAGAGCCACCTGCCTTCGCACTACCCGGCGGAGGCCGGGCTCGGCGACAACCGCCGCTGAGACAGCCGCGCCCTGGGGCTGGCTTCAGGCGGCGGCGTACTTGCCGAGCTCGAGCTTGGCGATCGCGTTGCGGTGCACTTCGTCGGGGCCGTCGGCAAAGCGCAGCGTGCGCGCCAGGGTGTAGAAGTAGGCGAGCGGAAAGTCCTCGCACATGCCCGCGGCGCCATGTGCCTGCATGGCCCAGTCGATCACCTGGCAGGCGAGGTTGGGTGCCACGACCTTGATCATCGCGATCTCGGCCTTGGCGGCCTTGTTGCCCGCCACATCCATCATCCACGCCGCCTTGAGCGTCAGCAGGCGCGCCATGTCGATCCGGCAGCGCGCCTCGGCGATGCGCTCCCGCGTCACGCCCTGGTCGGCCACCGGGCGGCCGAAGGCCACGCGCGCACTGGTGCGCCGGCACATCAGCTCGAGAGAGCGCTCAGCCAGCCCGATCAGCCGCATGCAATGGTGGATGCGTCCCGGCCCCAGGCGGCCCTGGGCGATCTCGAAACCGCGGCCTTCGCCGAGCATCAGGTTGCTGGCCGGAACGCGCACGTTGGTGAAGGTGATCTCGCAGTGGCCGTGCGGGGCATCGTCGTAACCCAATACCGAAAGCGGCCGCAGCACCTTGATGCCCGGCGCGTCGCTGGGGATCAGGATCATCGACTGCTGGCTGTGTCGCGGCGCCTCCGGATCGGTCTTGCCCATGAAGATGTAGATCGCGCAACGCGGGTCGCCCGCGCCCGAGATCCACCACTTGCGACCATTGATCACGTAGTCGTCGCCCTGGCGCTCGATGCGCGACTCGATGTTGGTGGCATCCGACGAGGCGACGTCCGGCTCGGTCATCACGAAGGCGCTGCGGATCTCGCCGCGCAGCAGCGGTTCGAGCCAGCGCTTCTTGTGCTCGGCGCTGCCGTAGCGCACGAGCGTCTCCATGTTGCCGGTGTCGGGTGCCGAGCAGTTGAACACCTCGCTGGCCCAGGGCACGCGGCCCATGATCTCGGCCAGCGGCGCATATTCCTGGTTGGACAGGCCGGCGCCGTAGTTGCCCGACGTGCGGTTCGCCCCGTCGGCGCTGTCGGGCAGGAACAGGTTCCAGAGGCCCTCGTCGCGCGCCTTGGGCTTGAGCTGCTCGATCACCTGCAGCGGCGTCCAGCGCTTGCCGGCGCGCGTGTTGGCTTCGATCTCGGCCCAGTAGGCGGCCTCGGCCGGGTAGATGTGCCGGTCCATGAAGGCCGTGAGGCGGGCCTGCAGGTCCTGCGTGCGCGGCGAGTAGTCGAAGTCCATGCGTGTCTCCCTGAGGGTCGGTGCCGTTGCGCAGGCAGCGCGGGCGGCCCGTGTCGGCGATCGTGGCGTCAGCGCTGCCGTTGTGCGATCGCCCAGCCCAGTTCGGCTAGCGGTCGAGCGCCGGCAGCGGCCTGTCGGGCCTGCTCGCTCGCGGCGGTGCCGTCCAGCACACGCTTGGCGATGCCCTGCAGGATGCCGGCCATGCGGAACAGGTTGTATGCCAGGTAGAAGTTCCAGTCTGTCACCAGCGCGTCGGTGCCGCCGCGGCCGGTGCGTTCGCAATAGCGCTGCATGTACTCGGCTTCGGTCGGGATGCCGAGCGCCGCGACGTCGAGCCCGCCGATGCCGCGGAAGGTGCCGGGCGAGATGTGCCAGCTCATGCAGTGGTAGCTGAAGTCGGCCAGAGGGTGTCCCAGCGTCGACAGTTCCCAGTCGAGCACCGCGACGATGCGCGGCTCGCTCGGGTGGAAGATCAGGTTGTCGAGCCGGTAGTCGCCGTGAACGATGCGGGTCTGGGATTCATCGCGTGCGCTGGCCGGGATGTGATCCGGCAGCCAGTCGATCAGGCGCTCCATTGCGTCGATCGGCTCCGGTCCGCCGGGACCCAGAGAGGCCTGGTACTGGCGGCTCCAGCGTCCGATCTGACGCTCGAAGTAGTTGCCGGGCTTGCCGTAGCCGGCCAGACCGCAAGCGGCGTAGTCCACACGGTGCAGCGCCGCGATCACGCGATTCATTTCGTCGTAGATCTCACCACGCTGCACGGTGGTCATGTCGGGCAGTGCCTGGCTCCACAGCACGCGGCCCTCCACGTACTCCATCACGTAGAAGGCCCGGCCGATCACCGATTCGTCCTCGCACAGCAGGTGCATCCGGGCCACTGGTACTTCGCTTCCGGCGAGTGCTCGCATCACCGTGAACTCGCGTTCGATCGCATGTGCCGACGGCAGCAGCTTCGCGACCGGCCCCGGCTTGCTGCGCATCACGTAGCTGCGCTGAGGGGTGAGCAGCTTGAAGGTCGGGTTCGACTGGCCGCCCTTGAATTGCTCGACGCTGAGCGGACCGCGGAAGCCGTCGAGCGCGGATTCGAGATAGGACTGCAGTGCGCCAACGTCGAATGCGTGCTGCGAGGTGACGGGTTTCGTTCCGGACTGGGCTTCCATGGGGACTCGGATTCAGTTCATCGTTCGGCGATCGCGAGCAGCAGCTCGCGCGACAGCACCACCAGGCGCGTGGGCTCGATGCGCACTGCGCCCTCGCGCTCGAAGCCCTTGAGTTCCTGATTCACGCGCTGACGCGACGCGCCCAGCAGCTGTGCGAGGTCTTCCTGCGCAAGTTGCAGCCCGATGCGGATCTCGTCGCCTTGCGCGATGCCGTAGCTGCGAGCCAGCAGCAGGATCTGCTTGGCGAGTCGCGCCGAAAGGGGGCGCGTGTTGAGATCCTCGACCAGGTCGTAGGCGAGTCGCAGCCGGCGGCAATTGAGCCGCAGCAGGGCCTCGTAGAGCTCGACGTGCTGCGCGAGCAGCTCCTTGAAATCGGGCCGGCGCACGACCAGCAGCGTGGTGTCGCCGTGCGCGTTCGCATCGTGCGTACGAGGCAGTCCGTCGAACAGCGAGGTATCGCCGAGCCAGATGCCCGGCTCCGCGTAGGTCAGCGTGACCAGCTTGCCCGAAAGCGAGACTGAACTGATGCGCACGGCGCCGGCCGCGACACCCCACCACTCGTCGGCGGCTGCGCCCCGCGAGGTCAGCATTGCACCATCGGCGACCCGGCGTACCGTTGCTCGCGCCAGGATGGCCTGTCGGAGCGCAGGAGACAATTTGCTGAACCACGGGCCGGCGTCGATGTGCTGTTGTTCGTCGAGTGTAAGAACGGGGTTGTGCATGGCTTGTCCCTGACGTGACAGCATCGTGGAAGCTGTACGTTCGATTGTCCACATGGCAATCCATGGCCGCGGAACGCGCGGCTCCGGTGTCAGCCTCAGGGGGCCAGGCGCAGATACTGCGCCAGCACCTTTTCCATGGTGGTGTACCGCTCCTGCTCGTGCAGCCACTGCGTCGGTGCGAGGTTCACCGCGCGCACGACGGCCTCGTCGCCGAGTCCGATGTCGAGCACGTTGATGCAGGCCGGCTGCTGCTCGAGGCGGCCGAAGAAGGCGCGCTGCCCGGCCAGCGCCGTCGAGAGGAGGGCACGGTTGACCCCGCCGTGCAGCACCAGCAGCAGACATTGCCAGTCGTCGCGCGCGCACCAGGCGTCGAAGGCCGGCAGCACGCGGTCGAGCAGTTCGCCGATCGACTCACCGCCGAGGAAGCGCTGCTGCTCGGTCTCGCTCCCGCCGCGCCCCTGGAACGCGCCCAGAAAGGCCTGCTCGACCTGGTCGGCCGGGATGTCGGCGAGTCGACCTCCGCGGATTTCCTGCAGCGCCGCCTCGTGGTCAAGCGTCAGCGCCTGGCCCGATGCCGACAGCACGCGCTGCGCCGTCTGCACCGTGCGCGGCAGCCCGCTCACCAATACCCGGTCGAAGCGCACGCCGCACTGAGCGAACAGCTGCCCCGCGGCGTCGGCCTGGCGTTCCCCCTCGGCGTTGAGCGGCACCGAGTCGGGCGCCACTGGCGTGCCGTCGGGGAGGAAGTAGTCGACCGATCCATGCCGCATCAGGTAGAGGCGGCGCCGCGCCCGGGGCAGCTTCATCGGGAGGGCCGGTCAGCGCGAGCGCGGCCCGCGCTTCTTGGGCAGCGTCTCGGCCCCTTTGATGTGGGACAGGGTATCGGCAAAGTGAAGACCTTCGGCATTGAGGTGCTCGTTCAGAGCCAGTCCGCGGGCCTGGTTCACGAGTTCCTTGGTGGCGGCCAGCACGTTCGGCGCGCAGGACGCGAGCTGACGGGCCAGCCGAGTAGCTTCGGCCAAGGCCTGGCCGCTGTCTGTCACGCGATTGACAAGTCCCCAGGCTTGCAGCTCGCGCGCGGACACGGGCTCGCCGAGCCACAGCAGCTGCAGTGCCAGCGCGCGCGGCAGCGCGTGCGCCAGCAGCCAACTTCCGCCGCCGTCGGGCGACAGTCCGGCCTGGCCCTGCGACATGGTGAAGCGCGCGTCCTCCGCGGCGACGATCAGGTCGCAGGCCAGCGCCAGCGAGAAGCCGGCCGCCGTCGCTGCCCCTTCGACGGCGGCAATGACGGGCTTGGGGTGCGCACGCAGGGCCTCGACGAAGGATCGCAACGCATGCAACTGGTGCGCCGCGGCATCGCCGGGCAGGATCTCCGCGTCGTTCGCCAAGCGCTGGAGGTCGCTGCCCGCGCTGAAGTGCGCGCCTTCACCGACCAGCACCGCCGCGCGAACCGTGTCGTCGGCTTCGGCGACGTTCAGCGCCTCGACGGCCGCGGTCAGGGCCTGCGGCACCAGGGCATTGCGGCTGGCCGGATCGCTGAAGGTCAGCACCAGGGTGTTGTCGCGTCGCTCGGTGCGCAGTTCTGCGGTCATCGTCGGCTGCTGCGGTCTCGGGGCAGGCGAGAATTGTGTCACGCACCGTCGCCGAGACCGTGGCAGCGGGCCACCGGAGTCGGTGTATTCGGGCGCTCCTCTGCGGATTGGGCCGGTCGGCTCCATGCTAGAGTCCATCGCGGTCGGCAAAAGAAGAGCTATGCATCTCAGCACGCGAAAACTACTGATCGGTGTGAGCCTGTGCGCGTTGGCACAGGGTGTCGTGGCTGTCGGTTTCGGAAAATTGCCGGACTCCACGACGCTCGGGCAACCGCTGGAACTGAAGATTCCGCTGCGGGTCGACGCGGGCGAGGATCTGCGTCCCGAATGCCTCAATGGCGAAGTCCATTTCTCCGACAACCTGCAGCAGCCCGGCACCACCTCGCTGCGGCTCGAACCCGCCGAACCCAGCGCAACCGAGCGCGTGCTGCGGCTTGCCACCACCACGCGCGTCGACGAGCCGGTCGTGACGGTGCAGATCACGGTCGGATGTGCCTCCAAGGTCACACGCCGCTTCACGCTGTTCGCGGACCCGCCGCTGATCGCCCCCGCCGAAGTGGCCGCCCCAGTTGCGGCCGTTGCACCGTCGGCACCACCTGCTCCGGCGGCCTCCGCAGCGAGCCGCCCCGAAGCCGCGCCCCCGGATACCGCGCCGATGCCGCGTGCCGCCACACCGCGCA
>NZ_AZND01000108.1:0-11638 GCF_000576205.1 Methylibium sp. T29
CGCTGGCGCCGAGCGCCAGCCCGGCCGCGCAGGCCGCGACCCGAGCGCACGCACCGACGTGCCGGTGAATCCTCCGCATCCTGGGCCTCCCGTCCGCCCTCTCCTCCGGCTCGCCGGTGTCGCCCACCGACACCGCGACCGTGCGTCGAGCGTTCGGCGGCAGTCTCCATCGCGCCGCGGCCCCGAACTATCACGCTTCGGCAAGAACGCGGCGGCGCGGCCGTCGGCTCGGGAAAACCCTCCGCGGCGACGGCGCACTTGAGGCTCGAATCCAGCTTTCGGCCCCGCGCATCGCCGCGCACGCACCGACAGGCCGCCACGCAAAGGACCTCCGCTCATGCCCCTGCCCACCGCCTTCTTCCACGACGAACGCTGCCTCTGGCACAGCACCATGGGCGGCTTCGCCCTGATCGCACCGGTGGGTGGCTGGGTGCAGCCGCCGGCCGGCGCGGGGCTGGCCGAATCCCCCGAATCGAAGCGGCGCATGGTGTCGCTGATGCAGGTCTCCGGGCTCGCGGACAAGGTCCACCTGCGCAGCGCGCCGATGGCCACCGAGGAGGACCTGCAGCGCGTCCATCCGACGGCCTACCTGGAGCGCTTCAAGGCGCTGTCCGACCAGGGCGGCGGCGAGATCGGCCTCTACGCGCCTTCGGACCGGGCAGCTACGAAATCGCCAGGCAGTCGGCCGGCCTCGCGCTGCATGCGGTCGACGCGGTGCTCTCGGGCGCCCACCGCAACGCCTATTCGATGTCGCGTCCGCCCGGCCACCACTGCCTCGCCGACATGCCGATGGGCTTCTGCCTGCTCGCCAACATCCCGATCGCGATCGAGGCCGCACGCGCGCGCCACGGCGTGAAGCGCATCGCGGTGCTGGACTGGGACGTGCACCACGGCAACGGCACGCAGTCGATCTTCTACGAGCGCGACGACGTGCTGACCGTGTCGCTGCACCAGGAAGGCTGCTTCCCGGTCGGCTACAGCGGCGCGCCCGACCGCGGCCAGGGCCGCGGCCTCGGCTACAACGTCAACGTGCCGCTGCTGCCCGGCGGCGGGCACGATGCGTACCTGTACGCGATGGAGCGCATCGTGACGCCGGCGATCGACCGCTACCGTCCCGAGCTCCTCATCGTCGCCAGCGGCTTCGACGCCAACGGCGTCGATCCGCTGGCGCGCATGCTGCTGCACAGCGAGTCCTACCGCCAGCTGACCGAGCGGGTGATGGCGCTGGCCGACCGCCACTGCGGCGGCAGGCTGGTGGTGGTGCACGAGGGCGGCTACTCGGAGGCCTGCGTCCCGTTCTGCGGCCACGCGGTGGTGGAAACGCTGGCCGGCGAACGCCTGGGTGTCGAGGATCCGTTCCTGCACTTCACCGGCGGCCAGCAGCCCAACGAACGCTACGCCGCCTTCCAGCGCGGCCTGGTCGACGAGATGGCGGCCGAGTTCGGCTCTGACCGCCCGCAGGGCCGGCAGCGGCGCGGCCGCGGCCTCAGGCCGCGGCGATCGTCTCGGTGCGAGCCGAGCCGTCGCGCGCCGGCAGCGGGCAGCTGTCGTCGACCAGCTGCGCCACCTTGAGGATGCGCCCCAGGCCCAGCGCCATCGCGCTCCACAGCAGCAACTCGGTGATCTGCTCGTCGCTGAAGTGGCGCTGCAAGTCCTCGAAATGCTCGGCCGTGACCTGGTGATGGTCGTTGCCGAAGTGCGTGGCAAAGCGCACCACCGCGCGCTCCGCCGGCGTCAGCGTGCTCGCGTCGACGCCCGGGAGCGCGGCGACATCGGCCTCGCCGACCTCGGCGGTGTAGCGCACCGCCAGGCACAGCTGGCACTGCGTGCCGTTCGCGATCGCGAGCCGCGCGAGCTCGGTGATGCGCGGGCCCAGGCCGTTGTCGAACCAGATGCCGAAGTAGTACGGAAAGAAGCGCTCCGCGTGCTCCGGCGCGTTGCCGAGCAGGCCCATGTAGCGCTCGAAGTGCGGCATGAACAGCGGGTCGACGCGCGGGTACAGGTCGTCCGCGATCTTGCGCATGTAGGGCGAGAGCGCTTCCTTCTCGACGGTGCTGATCAACATGGGCGAGCCTCCGGTGGGCCGCACCGGACAGTCGGTGCGGCATGCGAAGCCATGCTAGCCAGCGCGGCGGCCGCCGCCTTGGCCGCACATGACGCGCCACTTGGCCAGGGCTGACATCGCCGGCGCTGCGGGGCACTGCGGATTGCGGCGCGCGGCGCGGCGCTCCTATGATGGTTCGCACCCACCCCGGCCGTCGGCGGCCGCGAGCAGGAGACCCGAAGTGGACAGGCAGATCTCATCGCTGGTCGATCGCTGGGAGGACCCCGCCGTCTGGTCGACGGAGCGCGTGGCTCCGAGCAAGCAGTTCGACTGCTGGCGCGACTTCGTCATCGACGCCACCTGCACTGGTCGATCCGGCCGATCCGCTGCGAGCGCTTCCCGGCCTTCATCCGCCAGGGCCGCTTCGACGGCTTTCGCGTCACGCACCTCACCTCCGCCCAGGGCGGCATCGTCGGCACGCGCGGTGCGCGCGAGATGGCGCAGGACAGCGAGGCGCTCTACAACCTGATCTACATCGCCGAGGGGTCGATCTGCCTGGCGATCGATGGCGAGGAACTCACGCTGAACCCGGGCAGCTTCGCGCTCTGGGACAGCGCACGCCCGATGACCTTCATCACCGGCGCGGGCCTGCGGCAGATCACCCTCGCGGTGCCGCAGCGCGAACTGCTGCTCGCGCTGCCGCGCGCCGGCGAGTTCGTCGGCCGCCGCTTCGCGGCCACCAGCGGCCTCAGCCGGCTGTTCGTCGACCACCTCATCTCGCTCGACGCGCGCTTCGGCGAGCTGCCGCGCGGCAACGCGGGCCACGTGCTGCATGCCAGCGTGGAACTGCTGGCCTCCACGCTGAGCGCGCAGGCCGAGCCCTGCGCCGGACGCAGCGGGAAGATCGTGTTGCAAGGGGTGATGGCCTACATCGGCCGCCACCTCGACGATCCGGAACTCGACACACGCCGCGTCGCGAGCGACTGCGGCATCACCGAGCGCCACCTGCACCGGCTGTTCGAACGGGCCGACACCACGGCCGCGGCCTGGATACGGCGCCAGCGGCTGGACCGCTGCCGCCGCGACCTGCGCGCGGCCGAGACCGCGCACCTCAGCATCACGCAGATCGCCTACCGCTGGGGTTTCGGCGACTCCAGCAGCTTCAGCAAGATCTTCAAGCGCGAGTTCGCCAGCAGCCCGAAGGACTACCGCGCCGCCGGCGGCTTCTCCAGCCAGGCCCGGCGTGCCTCCAGCGGCTGGGCCACGTAGGCGCGCATCGCGCTCACGCTGCCGTCGGACAGCATGGTCTCGAGGAAGCGTTCGCCCTCGAGCTTCAGGCCGGCCGCCAAACTGGTGTCCGAACCCTCGTAGACCGCGCGCTTGGCCATCGCCATCGCGAACGGCGGCGTGAGCACCATCTCGTGGGCAATCTGCTGCGCGCGCCGCAGGGCGTCGTCGGCGAGTTCGTGCACCAGCCCCATCTCCAGCGCCACCGCGGGCTCGACGATGCGCCCGCGCAGGATGAACTCGATGGCGCGGCCGGCGCCAATCAGCCGCGACAGGCGCTGCGTGCCACTGCCGCCCGGCAGGATGCCGAGCTTGACCTCGGGCAGGCCGTAGCGGAAATCGCCGCGCTGGGCGATGCGCAGGTCGCAGGCCAGGCACAGCTCGAAGCCGCCGCCCATCGCGTCGCCGTTCATCGCCACGATGACCGGCTTGGGCAGGTCGCGCAGCCCCAGCAGCAGCGCGTGGTAGCCGTCGTTCAACGCCGTGCCGGCCTGCCGCATGGCCGCGCGGTCTTCGGCATAGGACAGCAGCTCCTCGACGCTGTAGTGCGTGATGAAGCGGCCGGCCATGCCGCCCGACAGCACCACCGCCTTGACGGCGGGGTCGCGCCAGGATTCGACCAGCGCGCCGAGTTCGGCCGCGCCCTCGGCGCAGAAGTAGTTCATCGGCGGGTTGCGGTAGATCGCGGTGACGACGCCATCGTCCAGGGTGCAGGTCCAGAGGGACATCGGAGGACTCCTTCTACGAACAGAGGCCGGCATGCGCCGGGTCGGACACGGGCGCGCGGGCGCGCCTCAGAACGCCACCTTGGCCATGCCCTTGAGCTGCAGGATCTCGCGTGCCTCGGCCGGCGTGGCGATCTCCAGACCCAGGCCTTCGAGGATGCCGCGCACGCGGCGCACCTGGTCGGCGTTCGAGCGTGCGAGCTGGCCCTTGCCGATCCACAGGCTGTCTTCCAGGCCGACACGCACGTTGCCGCCCATCGCCGCGGCCATGGCGGCGATCTTCATCTGGCTGGCGCCCGCGCCCAGCACCGACCAGCGGTAGTCGTCGCCGAACAGCCGGTCCGCCGTGCGCTTCATGTGCATCACGTCGTCCGGGTGGGTGCCGATGCCGCCCAGGATGCCGAACACGGTCTGCACGAAGAACGGCGCCTTCACCAGGCCGCGCTCGACGAAGTGCGCGAGGTTGTAGAGGTGCGCGGTGTCGTAGCACTCGAACTCATAGCGCGTCTCGTTGGCCGAGAGCTCGGTCAGCACGGTCTCCAGGTCGCCGTAGGTGTTGCGGAAGATCAAGTCCTTGCTGCCCTCGAGATAGGGCCGCTCCCAGTCGTGCTTGAACTCCTTGAAGCGCTTGAGCATCGGGAACAGGCCGAAGTTCATCGTGCCCATGTTCATCGAGGCCACCTCGGGCTTGAGCACCTTGGCCGGCTGCATGCGCTCCTGCACCGTCATGTAGGGCGACCCGCCGGTGGTGAGGTTGACGACCGCGTCGCAGCGCGCCTTGATCGTCTTCAGGAAGGGCGTGAAGGCCTCGGGCCGCTGGTCGGGTTTGCCGGTCGCGGGGTCGCGCGCGTGCAGGTGGATGATGGCGGCGCCGGCCTCGGCGGCAGCGATCGACGACTCGGCGATCTCCTCGGCCGTGACCGGCAGGTAGGGCGACATCGACGGCGTGTGGACCGCGCCGGTGACGGCGCAGCTGATGATGACCTTCTTCTGCTGGAACATGAACCTCTCCTGCGGGACGCGATGCGCCGCGCCCGGTCGAGCGCGTCGACCGACTCTCGCACAGCGAGCGGGAGGCAGGCTTCTAGGGAACTACCCTGCACCGCGGCGAGCCAACTCGCGCGGCGCGACGGCCCACCGGCGCCGGCTCAGCCGTAGGTCGACGGGCGCGGGGCCGCGCCGCGTCGTGCGCGTTTCTCGTGGGCTCCGGAGGCCCCGCCCCTGCGATCCCGGCGCGTCCTGCGGGCACCGAAGTACACGGCCGCAGCGGCCACCGCGATGGCGATCAGGCCGATCAGCTCCAGCATCGCCTCGCCGGCCGGCGGTCGCTCGTCGGCGACCCGCTGGCTCGTCTCCGCGTGCTGCCTGGCGGCGCCTGCGACGGGCGGGCCGGGGTGGACTTGAGGGGCACTGTTCTGCATGACGCGCAGTGTAGGAAGCGCGCCGGCCCGCTTCGGGCGGCGTTACACCGGAGCGTCGGCGAGTGCGGAATTTTCCCGCGCCGGCGCGACGCTTCGGCACACCAGCAGCACTTCGTCGACACCGGCCGTCGGGATCATGCCGGGCACGAAGTGCAGTTCCTTCTGGAAGCGCAGGCCGAGCGGCATCAGCATTTTGTTGTACCACCACAGGGCCCGCTCGCGATGGTGAGCGAGCCACCACATGCCCAGTTCGACCAGCCGCGACGACGGTGGCTGCATGCCGAACACCGCGCTGCGCTCCACCTGCAGATGGTGCTGCGCCAGCTTGGCGAGCAGACGGTCAGGCTCGTAGCGCCGCTTGTGGCCCACGAAGTCGTCGAACGGGGTCCATTGCTCGGGATGCAGCGGCGTCGAGATCAGCACCGCCGCACCGGGCTTCGCGACCCGTGACAGCTCCGACAACGCGCCGTCCTCGTCGTCCACGTGCTCGATGATGTCGAGGGCACACACCAGATCGAAGGCGGCCTCCGCGAACGGCAGTGCGGTCACCTCACCGAACACGACCTGCGCGCCGCGATCGCGCAGCTTGCCGAGCGCCGGGCCGCTGATGTCGACGAACTGCGTGCCCTCGATCGGCAGGCGCGGCCGCAATCCGGGCGCCACCTCGAGCCGACGCTCCGCCGATGGCCCCAGCGACTGCACGAGCGGCCAGGTGTTGAAGCGTCGCGGCTCGACCAGCCGGGCGCCGGACCAGAGCGAGTCGTAGAAGCGTCGGTTGAGGTCGACGAGTTCGCGGTCGCCGGATGCCTGCAGGGGCGGGGTCTGCATCGTTGCAGCAATGTAGCAGCCGCGTTCCGCACCTCGATGGCCGGCGCGCCCCGGAAAAAGAGAAGCCGGCGGTGGCACCTCGGTGCCACCGCCGGCTGGCGTGCGGATCGCGTGAGCTCAGATCAGATCAGAGCGCCGCGTCCTTGAGCTTCTTCAGCGCGCGGGTCTTGATCTTGACCGTGGCGGGCTTGGCTGCGAACACGCGTTCCTGCTTGGTGAAGGGATCGATGCCGGTGCGCTTCTTCTTGGCCGCCACGTTGATCACGTTGACCTTCAGGAGACCGGGCAAGGTGAACGAGCCCAGGCCCTTCTTGTGCACCGAGGCCAGGATGGTGGCTTCGAGCGAGGCGATCACGGCCTTCACGGCCTTGGCATCGACCGCAGCGGCTTGTGCCAGGTGAGCGATCAGGCCGGTCTTGTTGAGCGCCGTCTTGATGGGCTTCAGCGGGCCGGCTGCAGCCTTCGCCGGAGCGGCGGCCTTGACGGCCTTCTTCGCGGGAGCAGCCTTCTTGGCCGCAGCGGTCTTCTTGATCGGGGTCTTGGTCGCGGTCTTCTTAGCAGTTGCCATGGGGTCTTCGGATACCGGGAGTTGAGAAGTCATGCGCCCGCGACGCGGGCCGGCGGATTCTAGGGGCCTGCATCGATGCCCGGCCTATCGCGCCTGAAGACGAGGAGGCCGCGCCGAACCGCGCCGATCGCTCAGGTCGCCAGCTTGAAGACGCTCACCACCGACGCCAGCTTCGAAGCCTGCTGCTTCAGGCTGTCGGCGGCGGCGGCGCTCTCTTCGACGAGGGCCGCGTTCTGCTGGGTGGCCTGGTCGAGTTGCGACACCGCGGTGCTGACCTGCCCGATGCCGGTGGTCTGCTCGATGGTGGCCGCGCCGATCTCCGAGATGAGGTCGGACACGCGCTTCACCTGGACCACGATGTCGTCCATCGAGGTCCGCGCATCGCCGACCAGGCGGGTGCCCGCCTCGACCTTCTCGACGCTGGCCCCGATGAGCTCCTTGATCTCCTTGGCGGCGCTGGCGCTGCGCTGCGCCAGGTTGCGCACCTCGCTCGCCACCACCGCGAAGCCGCGGCCCTGCTCGCCGGCACGCGCCGCTTCCACCGCGGCGTTCAGCGCCAGGATGTTGGTCTGGAAGGCGATGCCGTCGATCACGCCGATGATGTCGGCGATCTGCCGCGAGCTGGCGGTGATGTCGTCCATCGTCGCCACCACCTGGCCGACCACCTGGCCGCCCTTCTCCGCCGCGCCGCTGGCGGAGCCGGCGAGCTGGATGGCCTGGCGCGCGGTGTCGGCATTGGCCTTCACCGTCGCGTTCATCTGTTCCATCGAGGCCGCAGTCTCCTGCAGGCTGGCGGCCTGCTGTTCGGTGCGGTGCGACAGGTCGGCGTTGCCGGTGGCGATCTGGGCGCTTCCGGTGGCGATGCTGTCGCTGCTGGTGCGCACGCTGCCGACGATGTTCACCAGGCTGTCGTTCATCGACTTGAGCGCGGCCAGCAGCTTGCCGGTCTCGTCACGCGCGCTGTCGTCGATGGTGGAGCGCAGGTCGCCGGCCGCGACGGTCTGGGCCACTTCCATCGCCCGGCTGATGGGCGTCACGATGGCGCGGGTGATCATCCAGGCGAGCACGGCCGCCAGCGCCGCCGCCGCCACGCAGGCGGCCAGCATCACGTTGCGGTTGGCGACCGCGGCGGCGTCGGCGCGCGCCACGTCGCGCTTGGCCACGTCCACGCTGAGTTCGATGAGCTGGTTGGCCGACTTCACCAGCGCCGACAGCAGCGGGCGGCAGTCGGCGTTCATCTTCGTCACCGCCTCGTCGCGCCGGCCCTGCAGCGAGAGCCCGACGATGTCGAGCGCCACCGGGCCGTAGCGCGACTCCACACCGTCGAGCGTGGCGAACATCTTGCGTTCCTCCTCGCTCACGCCGGTCATCGAAGCGAGCGCCGTCCGCAGACGGGTCATCGATTCGCCGACCTTCTTGTGCGCCGCCGTCACGGCCGCCTTCTCGATCTCGCGGTCGGCCGGCGCGCTGACCAGCACCAGGTTGCGCGCGCTGATGGCGCGGGCGTTCGCCGCGTCGAGCACGTCGTTGGCCATCGTGATGCGGACGGCGGTCTCGTTCACGTAGTGGGAGAACGACTGGTGCTCGCTGGCCAGGGCCCGGATGGCCACGCCCGACACCACGAGCACCACGGCCGTGAGGAGGGCGAAGGCGGTCGCCAGCTTGTGCTTGATGGAAAGGCTTCTGAAGGACATGGGGCTCTCCGCAACGGGGGTGACTAACGATACGGCTGTGGTGGCATGGCGATGGGCCGAGGTGACGGGTGTCTAACCGTCATCTTTGAACGACTCTCTCATCCTGAAATTTCCCGACGGGAATGGCTCTCGTTCAGCGCACAGTGCACCAAGCGAGTGCCGCCCCACGACTTTTCACACGGTCACGCCGGCGACCGGCGCCTCACGTTCGGCCAGCCAGGCCTCGAAGACCGGCACCGGCATCGGCCGCCCGAACAGGTAGCCCTGCAGCTCGTCGCAGCGCGCCTCGCGCAGCAGCGCCGCCGCACGCGGCTCCTCCACGCCCTCGGCCACCACCTGCAGGCCGAGAGCATGGTCCAGGCCGATGATGGCCATCGTGATGGCCCGATCCGTCGGATCGGCCAGCATGTCATGCACGAACGAGCGGTCGATCTTCAGCTTGTCGATCGGGAATCGGTTCAGGTAGGCGAGGCTCGAGTAGCCGGTGCCGAAGTCGTCGATCGCGAGCCCGACGCCCAGGTCGCGCAGCGTGTGCATCTGCCGCAGGTTGCGCTCGGCGTCGTCCATCACCATCGATTCGGTGAGTTCGAGCTCCAGCACGCCGGGCGGCACACCATGCCGCAGCAGGCTGGCGCGCACCAGGTCGGTCAGGCCGTCGTCTCGCAGCTGGCGGGCCGACAGGTTGATCGACACGCCGAACGACGGCAGGCCTTGCGCGCGCCACGCGGCCACCTGCCGGCAGGCCTCTTCGATGACCCAGGCACCGATCGGCACGATCAGCCCGGTCTCCTCCGCCAGCGGGATGAAGTGTGCCGGAGAGACCAGGCCGCGCTGCGGGTGCTGCCAGCGCAGCAGGCCTTCCACGCCGAGCAGCACGCCGCCGGCCGCGCTCACGCGCGGCTGCCAGTGCAGCTCGAACCGGCCCAGCTCGAGCGCGCGCCGCAGGTCGGCGTCGAGCTGCATGCGCGACTCCGCGCGCTGCGTCATCTCGGCGGTGAAGAATTCGGCGGCGTCCTTGCCGCCGGCCTTGGCCTGGTACATCGCCGTGTCGGCATGCTTCATCAGCTCGTCGATGTCGGTCGCGTCGTCCGGGAAGACGGCGATGCCCACGCTGCACGAGACATGCAGCTCGGCGCCCTCCACCAGGTGCGGCTGACGGATCAGCGGGATCAGCCGCTGGTCGACGATGTGCGTGACCTCGTCGATGTGCTGCACGCCGTTGAGCACGATCACGAACTCGTCACCGCCCAGCCGGCTGACGGTGTCGCCGGCGCGCACCGCCTCCACCAGGCGCCGCGCCACCGAGCGCAGCAGCCCGTCGCCGATGTGGTGGCCGAGCGAGTCGTTGATGTCCTTGAACCGGTCGAGGTCGATGAACATCACCGCCACCTGCTGCCCGCTGCGCTGTGCCTGCTGCACGGCCATACGCAGCCGCTCGGTGCACAGCGAGCGGTTCGGCAGCTCGGTGAGCACGTCGTGGTCGGCCAGGAAGCGGATGCGCTGCTCGCTCTTCTTACGGTCGCTGATGTCGATCGACGTGAAGATGTAGTGCGAAATGTCACCCTGCGACTGCCGCACGGCGTTGACCATCAGCCAGGCCGGGTACTCACTGCCGTTGCGGCGGCGCACCTGCAGCTCGCCCTGCCAGGTGCCGCGATTCGACACGCTCTGCCAGAACGCAGCGCTCTGCTCGTCGGTCTGCTCCACGGCCAGCATCAGAGACGGCTTCTCGCCCACCACCTCCTGCAGCTCGTAGCCGGTGTGGCGCGAGAACGCCTGGTTGGCGGTCAGGATGCGGCGCTGCGCATCGACGATCAGGATGCCTTCGCTGGAGGCCTCGAACACCTTGGCCCACAACTCGAGCCGCCGCTCCATCAGCTTGAGGTGGTTGATCGGGGCAAAGGCGGTCAGCACGGCGTCCTGGCCCTGGTAGCGCACGCGCCGGGCCGACAGCACCGCCCAGGCCGGTTCGGCCCCGGCGCCCCAACGGACCTCGAATTCGTCGACCGCGCCGCGATCGGCCAGTTGCTGGAAGAAGCGCGCCCGCACCGAAGAGTCGAGACCGTGCTTCCACGGATCGGCGCGATGACCGGCCAGCCAGGCCTCGGCGGGCGGGTTGGCGTGCAGCACCTCGTGACCCGGCACCGAGGTCACGACCAGCGGGATCGGCGTGGCCTCCACCAGCGCGCGCTGGGCCTCCGCGGCGCGGGCGCTCGCGGCCAGTTCCTTTTGCGTCTCGCGTTCCTGATCGAGCTGCGCGAGCATGCCGTTGAAGCCCACGACCAGGCGGCCGATCTCGTCGCTGCTGCTCCACTGCGCGCGCAGGCTGTGGTCGCCGGTGCGACGCACGGTGTCGGTCACCTCGGCCAGATGCCGCAGCGGCATGGCGATCTGCCGGGCCACGAAGTAGACGATCGCGAGGATCGCGCACAGCAGGGCCAGCGCGGTGCCGAGGTGGATCCACATGCGGTGGTAGAGGCTCGCGACACGCGCGTCGAGCAACCCGTCCATCGCGCCGCTGGCCACCGCCCAGGCGACCTGCAGCTCGCGCACCAGTCCGGCCTGGGCCACATGCACGCCGGCCAGCGACTGCGGCGTGGCGCCGCTGTCGAACAGCAGGCGCGCGCTGCGCCGGTAGGCCTCCAGTGCGGCCTGCAGCTTCGCGTGGGCCGGCCGGAGCTGGGCCTTCAGCGCCGGTCCGCCGGCCGCGTAGGCCTCGCTGTGGTCGGTGTCGATCCCTTGGCGGGTCGCGTCGAGCTTGCCTTCGAGGATGAGGTACTGCGTGCGGGCCTCGGCCAGGCCGGCGCCCGCGCTGACCTGGGCCGCCAGCTGCGCGCCGATGCCGTCGATGGTCTCGATCAGCTCCGGGTAGCGCAGCACGATCAGCGACATCGTGTAGTAGCTGTCGAGGTCGGGGTCCAGGATCAGGTTGGACTGGTTGCCGACCCGCGTGATCAGGTCGCGCCCGCGCGCCAGCACGTCCGACTGCGCCTTGCCGCGGTCGCCCGGTCCGGCCGTGGCCAGCACACCGTAGGCGGCGGCCAGAGCGAGGCTCGGCTCCTCGCTCTGCA
>NZ_AZND01000109.1:0-11614 GCF_000576205.1 Methylibium sp. T29
ACGGCGGGCCGCGCCGAGGGGCGCGGCGGTGCCGAAATCGACGCCAGCACCTTCAGCGCCTGCTCCGAGTGACGCGTCGGCACGAACAGGTGATCGTGGTGGTAACCCGCGACGACGTTGCAGGGGATGTCGGCGTCGGCCAGCCGGCCGGTCAGCGTCGCGATGAAACCGACGGCGTCGAGTGCCGAATGCACCGTGAGGGTGATGAGGTGCGACTCGAAGACATAGGGCACGGCCGAGTCTTCGGCCTGGGCTTTCTCGACGATCGCGGTGACTCCCTCGGCCTCGCGAAAAGTGCAGATCGGCTCCAGGCCAGGTGGGATGCGGAAGTCCGGAAAACTGCAGTAGACGAAGGTCTCGGGGTGCAACTGCGGGGCCATCTCGCGCCGCAGGGTATCGAGGTCGCGTTCGCCACTCATCCGGGGCTCTCCTTTGCGTGTGTGGGAAGGCTGGTTTCTGTAACTGATTATGAGGACTCGACCAGGCTTCTCGCGATTCGCCGTCGCGGTTTAGCGAAGCTCACCGAGGGCCAAAGTTGCTAAACGTCCTCCGCGCGCCGTAGTGCGCTGCTAGCGTCGATACCCGGGCCTTTGCAGAGGCGTTTCCACTGGTGTGAAGCCGGTGGGGCGCGCGATGCGTTACCGCCCGGGGAAGGAGTTTCCGGACATGTTGACGCATTCGGAAGTCCTCGGGGACCAGTCGGAACTGCGCGCGCAGTTGCAGCGCGACGGCGGCGCGCACCGCGAGCTGCTGCGGCTGAACTGGGCGCGGCCCGTCGGCGACATTGCCTTCGATTGGGCCGCCATCCTGGCCGCGACGGCGGCGGTAGTGTGGATCGGGCTCGAGATGCTGCCGCTGGCGCTGCTCGTCGTTGCGAACCGGCAGCGCGCCCTGGGCAACATCCTGCACGATGCCGGTCATCGCAACCTCTGCCGAACGCTGCGCGTGAACGATGCCGTCGCGGGGCTGCTCGTCGCGCCTTTGGTGTTCGCGTCGCTCGAGAGCTATCGAGCGGACCACTTCAAGCACCACATGCAGCTCGGCGCCGCAGGTGGTGATCCCGACCTGATCGATCCGCCGGAAGCGCTGCCCCGCCATTGGCTGTCGAGCTATCTGCGCCAAGTCTTCTCGCTGCGGGCCTGGTGGGGCAACTTCTTCGGGCACCTCGGGGCCGTGGGCGTGTCATGGTCGGGCCGGGTGGGAATCGCGGCCTGGTGGTTTGGGGCGCTTGCGCTGCTGGTCGAGTTCGCGGGCGCGCAGTTCACGCTGACGTTCGTCGGGTTGTGGCTGCTGGCGCGGGCAACGGTCTTCCACCTGATCACGACACTGCGCGAGATGTGCGACCACTTCGGCCTGCGGCCGGGCGGCATCCTGAGCTTCACACGCGACATGGCCGTGCGCGGCCCTGCGCGCTGGCTGATCCACCCACGCAACAACGGCTATCACCTGAGCCATCACCTGCTGCCGGCTGTTCCCTACTACCACCTGCCGCGAGCGCATGCGCTCTTCCGGCGCCTGCCCGCGTACCGGGAGCATGGGACGGTCTGTGACGCGTACTTCGACGGGCCTACCGCGGTCGTCCGAGCCTGGGAGAGGGAGGCCAGATCATGACGACGCGGGTGCTCGGCACGCTGCAAGTAGCGGCGTTGCTGGTGTCGGCGAGCTATGGCATCGGCTTCCTGTTCGGGTCGGGCGAGATGGCGCTGTCGCACGGCATGGCGGGCGGTCTGTACGGTGTTGCGACAGCGCTGGGCATGCTGGCGCTTGCGACCTTCGCGGGCAGGTTGTGGAAGCTCGGCGTACCGGTCTGGGAACTGTTCGGGCAAGCCTTCGGCCAGCCGATCCAGCGCGCCGTCGCGTTCCTGTCCCTGGTCTGGATGAGCGGCGTGCTGGCGGCCCAGATCGCGGGTGGCGTCGCCATCGCGCGGGTGATCGGTCTGCCTGGGTACTTGTCCCAGGCGCTGGTGCTGGCGCTGATCCTCGGCGCCTCCCGGCTCGACCTGCGTGTCGCATCGCGCCTGTTCGCCGCCTGCCTGCTGGCGAGCGCGGTGGTGCTGCTTTACGCGCTGGCTGACGCGGGCGGCCTGGCGCTTTACGCGCAGGCGGCGCCACGGTTCGTGAGCGACCTCGGAGGATTCAGCACGTCCCGGCTGGTGTCCATCGTGCTGGCGGTCGGGCTGCTCGTGTGCCTGGGCGCGGACTACCACCAGTTCGTGCTGGCCGCGCACCGTCCGCTGGTTGCCGCCGCGGGCTGCGCACTGGCGGGCGTGGTCCTGATCGCCGTCGCCTTCCTGCCGCCGGCCCTGGTGCTGGCGCTGCGTGGCTGGGGCGAACTGGACGGGCTGACGGACGCGAAACAAGCGATCCCGTTTGCACTGGGGCGCGCGGCGGATGGGCTGTGGCCCGGATCGGCAGCGCTGCTGCTTGCCGCGCTGTCGACGGCGGCACTGGGTTCGGGCGCCGCGATCGTGCGTGCCATGGCCAGCGCGATGGCGGCCGCGGCGCCCGGCGCGCGCGATACGAACCACGTGGGCTGGTCAATGGCCGCGCTCGCCGCCGGCGGCCTGCTGGCCGCGCGCGGGCAGGGCATCGTCGAGACCATGGCGTCGGTGAACGTGGTCTACCTCGCCAGCGTCGGTTGGCTCTTCGTGCTGCTGTTGCGCGGAGCGACCCTTCCAGCGGGCCAGGCAGGCCTCGTGATGGGATCTGGATTGGCCGCGTCGGGTGCTGTCTACCTGGCAGGATGGACGGGCTGGATCAAGGGCGACGCCGACACGGTGTCGCTGATCGGAGGACTCGGTGTGTCGGCCATCGTGGGCCTGATCTGCGCGATGGGTGGGTCCAGGTCATTCGGCATCGGTGGCCTTCGGCGCTGAAGCTGCAGGCGGCTCCTGCGCCGCGCGCGGCAGCAGTTGGGCGTGTGCATGGCCGACGACCAGGTTCGTGATATCGCGCGAAAGAGGTGGCTCCAGTTCCCAGTGATGCCAGTGCAGGTTGACGAGCACCGGTTCATCGGGCGCGAGGTCGACGAGTTCGCCGCGCCCGGCTGCCGCGGCGGCCTGCAGGCTCGGCACCAACCCATAGCCGATCCCGGCGGCAACACCCTCCATCAGGATCATCGGCGAGGGCAGGTAGTGGCGCGGGTAGCGCTCCACGGCGAAGCCGAAGCGCCGCTTCAGGAAGTCGTCGTGCAGTGAATCCTTCCGATTGAACAGGATCGCCGGCGCGACGAGCACCGCCTGAACGTTCAGTCCGTTCGGAAAGTATTCCGCCGCAAAGGCCGGCGTGGCGTAGCAGCGGTACTCCATCGCGCCCAGGCACTCGGCCAGGAAGCCGCCCGCAGGTTTGTCGTCGGTCGAGACGCAGCCGATGACCTCGCCACGTGCAAGGCGCCCCGACGTGTGGTCCTGGTCGTCGGTGACGATCTCCAGCGCTACCTGCCGGCGCAGCAGCAGTTCCCACAAGGCGCGCGGAAACCAGGTCGCGAGCGAGTCGGCATTGACCGCGATGGCCAGCGGCACGGGCACATGCGGGCCGGCCTGGGGTTTCAGTTCGTTCAGCGTCGCGCCTTCGAGCAGGCGCAGTGCCTTGACGTGGCGCAGCAGGACCTCGCCTGCGGCAGTCGGCACGACGGGCTTCTCGCGAACCAGCAGCACCGTCGTCAACGACTCCTCGAGGGCCTTGATGCGCTGTGACACCGCGCCGCGCGTGATGTTGAGCAATGCCGCGGCGCGTTCGAAGCTCTGCGCCTCGGCCACCGTCGCGAAGGTTTCCAGCTGATCGCGATCGAGCATTCTTCTTGCCCCCTGTTCAGCGTTTCTGCGTGCCGACGAAACTCCCTAAACGCCGATCGGCCGCGACGCGTTCAACCTAGCATTTCGATACCGACGTTCCCAAGGAGTGGCTCGTTGATATTGGCGCAGGAAACGGCGCGACGTGCGCGCTCGGGTTTCACCCAGTAACTAAACCGCTAATTGCTTGCCATTGGAGATCGATGGACAGCGGTCGCCGTTGAATGAGCCAGTGCCGATACCTCTGGCCGGGCCGCGTGGTTTTGGCTGTCGGCGCAGGAATCTCTTGGGAACGATGGACATGTTCGACAGCAGTCGGAGGGCATGCCATGGAAGACGATGAACCAGGTTCCACGGGGGGCGCCGCGATACAGGCGGTGGCCATGCTGCGTGCGGTGATCGACGGCCGCACCTACGATTCGGTGGCCGCGGATTTCGGCATCACACGCACCGCCGTCGAGAGGCGCGTCAAGGCGGTCGCGATCCGCCTGTGCAGGGAAGTGGGCATCGAAGGCATGAACGACGGGGCCACCGCTTTCGTGCGGCGCCTGCGCGAGCGGCGCGAAGCCATCCTGCATGCCCTGGAACGATTCGAGCCGGTCGCGGGCCACGCTCCGAAAGGGGATCGGGTCGTGAGCGCGGACGAGATCACCCGGGCGGTGTTGCGCATCCGCGGCCGTAGCGCCCAGCCCGCGCGCGACGTGGCCTTGTTCTACACGCTGTTCGTCACCGGCGCGCGGCCCCTCGAAATCGTGCGGCTGCGCGTCGGCGACTACCTGCAGGCCGATGGCGCGGTGCGTCGAGAATCGGAACTGCCGGCGACCGCGAGCATCTCCGGCAAGTCGAGGCCGCTCTACTTCGCCAGCCGAAAGCTGGACGACGCACTGGCTGCCTACCTCGCAGAGCGAGTGGCTCGGAGCCACGGCGCGGGCGACTCCAATGCCTACCGCGGTCTCGATCCGGACAGCCCGTTGTTCCTGAGTGCGACGGGCGAGGGCTTCCGCATCACGCAGTACGGCGCCGAGGGTCGGCGGCGCTGCCTCTGCCGCCCGATCCTCGAGACCTACCGCAAGCTGTTCCGCTACGCGGAACTGGAGTGGGCGACACCGCTGTCGATCCGACGCACGGTGGTTGCTCGCCTGTATGACCGTGGCGCTGACGAGGAGCAGGTCGGTCTGGTGCTCGGCATCAGCGAACGCAGCGCGGTGCGCGAGCAGTTCCCACGGACCAGACCGAGCATGACAAGCCTGGTACAGGAACTGGTCTGAGGGCCCGTGCGCTACGGCCGTGGTCAAGTTGTTTGCCGTGGGTGCGGGATGAAGGCCTTCGTCGCGCACTTCCGCTACACCAGCGAGACGACTCGCGTCACCAACTGACGTCCTGAGAAGTGTTCTTATCAGGACGTCGTTTGGCGAAGATAAAACAGGGACGAGCTTTCAATCCGCTCCCAACAAGTGTTCCCGCCAGGGACGGGCACCGATGCAAGTGCATGAACGAGCCGCCAGTCAGAAACTCGAGCATGCGTCACTCGACCCGGGATAAGGCGAGACAACCGGACCGCCTGGGACCGCGGTCCGGCTGAAGGGCCCACAGCCACGGCCATCGTCCGCTGCTTATGGCCAGGCGCAACGGAGATTGGTGCGCTAGCAGGGCATCAAGGCATAGCGGGCATCGCAATTGCCGCAGCCAGTAACGGGATCGCGGACATGATTGACATCGCAACGGCCTTTGAAGCTCGGTTCGCGTTCGGCGCCTGCCGCTCCAGAGTGCCAGGCGACCACTGGGGCACGTTCGGAGCAGCAGGTTTGGCCCTCGAGGGCGGCCTCTTCATTGGCGACGGACCTCTTCCGCTCCGCGCGAGGTGCGGTCGTGACGGACCGACCAAGTGGCGGTGGCGAAGAGGGGACCCCGGCTCGAGTCCCGGCCCACGATGACCCCGAGACCCCGCAAGGGCCAAGCGCCCGACACGCTGTCGCGCGACGCGTTCGGCGAGCGTTTCCGGCAGCGCTTCGTCGATCCCGGATTCGATGCCGAGCGCCAGGCGCTCGAACGCCTGGAGCAGATCGCCTGGGAGGCCTACGACGGCGGGCGCAAGTCACCGCGCACGGTGAAGGCCGGTCCCGCCTTCGCCGATCCGCAGTTCGACCTGTCGCAGGAGTGGCTGGAGACGCACCGCCGGCTGCAGGAGGCGCAGCAACGCTGGGCCGCCGGCGCTACCGCGTCGCGTGTGCTGCTGGTCAACGCCTCCCCCCGCAACGACGGCACCTGCCCTGGCGAGATCTCGAAGACCTGGCGACTGGCGCACGTCGCCCGCGAGACCCTGGCGGCGCAGGGCCTCGAGGTCGACCTGCTCGACCTGAGCCGCTCGCGTCCGACTACGCGCGCCACATCCATCCGTGCAAGGCCTGCGTATCGACCGCTATGCCGCTGTGCCACTGGCCATGCAGTTGCTATCCCAACCACGCCCTGGGCCAGACCAACGACTGGATGGCCGAGATCTACGAGCGCTGGGTGTCCGCCCACGGCGTGCTGCTGCTCACGCCGGTGCACTGGTACCAGGCGTCGAGCCCGATGAAGCTGATGATGGACCGCCTGGTCTGCGCCGATGGCGGCAATCCCGACCCGACCCGCACCGGCGGCAAAGACCCGCAGAAGGCCAAGCAGATCGAGCTCGAGGGCTGGGCGTATCCGAAGCACCTCGCTGGCCGGGCGTACGGCGTCGTGGTGCACGGCGACGTGGCCGGCATCGAGGGAACGCGCCGCGCGCTGTGCGACTGGCTGGACTGGATGGGCCTGATCGACGCCGGTCCGATGGCGCGGTTCGACCGATTCATCGGCTACTACGAACCCTATGCGACCAGCCACGAGGCGCTGGACCGGGACGGCGCGATGCAGGAGGAGGTGCGCAACGCCGCGCAGGCGTTGGCGCAGGCGGTGACGCTGCTGCGCGAGGGCCGGCTGCTGCAGGGCGATCGGGGCCTGCAGCAGCCGCGGCCCAAGTGAAGGTGCAGGCCCCAGGTAGGCCCGGGTAGCGAAGGACCGCAAGTCAGCCCGCGGGCAGGAGGCATCAGCTCGGTGCCTCGTCGGTGCCCTCAAGAGCCGGATGCGGAATCGACGGGCAGCGCCGGCGTCGATCCCGTGTGCTATGGAACAGGCTCGCGCGCCGCAGCTGCCACAGGATGCTGCCAGTCAGTCGAAATTGACGCAGCGCCTCACGCACCGGGCAGGGGACTATCAGCTCAGGTGCAGGCGCGGTGACGAACTCGTGGCCATCACCTTTCCGACTACGGCCGCGGCCTCAAACCCGTGACGTCGGAAAACGGTCATCACCTCGTCGACTGCCGCCGGCGTGCAAGACACCAGCAGCCCCCCGCTGGTCTGCGGATCGGTCAGCAGGGCGCGATCCTCGGCAGTGAAGCCGGCTGGCAGGTCCACGTCGGCGCCGTAGCCGGCCCAGTTGCGGCCCGAGGCACCGGTGATGAAACCTTGACCAGCCAGCCCTCGCACGCCCTCCAGCAGGGGCACCGCCGACCAGTCGATCCGCACACCGCAGCGCGCGCCGCGAGCCAGTTCCAGCGCGTGCCCAGCGAGGCCGAAACCGGTGACGTCGGTCAGCGCGTGGACGCCGGGGAGTGCGGCCAGGTCCGGTCCCGGCGTGTTCAGCTTGGTCGTGTTGGCGATCATCTGCGCGTAGCCGGCCGCACCCAGTTGTTCCTTCTTCAAGGCCGCGCTCATCACGCCCACGCCGAGCGGCTTGCCCAGCACCAACAGGTCGCCGGGCTGTGCGTCGGCGTTGCGCTTGACCCGCTTCGGGTGCACAAGGCCCAGGGCCACCAGGCCATAGATGGCCTCCACCGAGTCGATCGTGTGGCCGCCCGCGATCGGGATGCCGGCAGTGCGGCAGACCGCGGCACCGCCTTCGAGCACACAGCCGATGGTCTGCGTCGAGAGCACGTTGATCGGCATGCCGACCAGCGCCAGCGCCAGGATGGGCCGGCCGCCCATCGCGTAGACGTCGCTGATGGCATTGGTGGCGGCGATGCGCCCGAAGTCGAAGGGGTCGTCGACGATGGGCATGAAGAAGTCAGTGGTGGCAATGAGCGCCTGCTCGTCGTTGAGCTGATAGACCGCGGCATCGTCGGCCGTCTCGATGCCCACCAGCAGCTCCTTCGGCACGGGCAATGCCGCGGTGCCCTTCAGGATCTCGGACAACACGCCCGGAGCGATCTTGCAGCCGCACCCGCCCCCGTGCGACAGCGAGGTCAACCGCGGTTCGGCGGCGGGAGCGGGGCAGGCAGATGCGTTCATGGTTGAGATCCGGCGGTGCGGCGGGACAGCAGCCCGCCGACGATTTGATGCAGCGCGACCCGCTCTGCCTCAGGCGCAAACAAGGGCGCGCGTAGAGTCTGGTGAGCCATCAGTCTCGGCAGCATATCGGCATCGTCGCGGGCGCGCTCGAGCAGGGCCGCCAGCCCCGCGTCGTCACCGGGCGCAAAGTACCCTGGGTATTCGCTGCCCAGCAGTCCCACATTGCCGTCGATGCGTGAGGCCAGCACGGGTGTGCCGCTGCGGATCGCCTCGATCACCACGTGCGCGCCACCTTCCATGCGGCTTGCGTGCACCAGCACATGGGCGGACTGGATGTGTCGTCGCACGGCGCCGTGCGCCAGTCCGCCGAGCCAGCGGAAACCGGGCACCTCGCGAGCCAGGGCCGCGGCCTCAGCACCCAGAAAGGGGTCCAGCGCCGCACCGATGTGATCGAACCTCATGTCCGCACGCTCGGCCAGCCGGGTCACGGTGCGCCACCAAGTCCGAGGGTCCTTTTCGTCGCGCAGGTGGCCCACCATCAGCGCGCGCAGGTATCGACGTGACTTCGGCACCTGCCGCCGCTCGCCGCACGACTGCAGAACCACCCGGGCCTTTGCGCGCAGCCTCTCCGGCAAGCCCGACGCGCCAAGTTCGTTGAGGACCACCAGCACGTCTGCCGATCGAGAGAGCGACGCGCTTCGTCATCGATGGCGATATCGCGGTACAGGTCGGTGCCGGTCAGCACCAGCATCAACGGTCGCTCGGGATGCGCGGTCCGCCAGGCAGCGATCGAGCCCGCCGAACGGCGCGCATGCAGCGCGATCATCAGCGCTTCATCGCGGCTGGCGCCGCCATCCCACCGGTCGGTGAGACGGACGCGGTAAGCTGGACGCAACATGCTCGCCCAGCGGCGCGCCGTCTGCCAGTTGCCGTTGTTGGCCGATGCCAGCGCGGGCGTCACGATGACGAGGGTCTCTCGATGCACGATGCAAGCCTAACGCTAGCCGCGCAGGCCGCCCGGCAGAGCTCGCCCGAGGTGCTGGCGGATTTGCTGCGCTCCAGCCGTGCCGACACGCTGGTCACCTTCGCCCGCTACCTGCAGGCCTTGCCGGACCTGCGTGTGCCGCTGCGGCCCGAACTCAATCCGCCGCTGTGGGAGCTGGGCCACATCGGCTGGTTCCAGGAGTACTGGATCGCGCGAAACCCCGCGCTGGATGCCGGCGCGCGCGCGGACCCTGAAGTGCCTCGTCGAGAGCCTCTGCGCGCCGACGCGGACGCGCTCTACAACTCGAGCCGTGTCGCGCACGACAGCCGGTGGCAGCTCGCGCTGCCGGACGCCGAGGCCACGCGAGCCGACCTCGCAGCTCAACTGGAGCAGACCCTGGCGTTGCTGCAGCAGGCTGAACACAGCGACGACGCGCTGTACTTCTTCCGTCTCGCCTTGCTGCACGAGGACATGCACCACGAGGCGGCGCTCTACATGGCGCGCGGACTGGGCATCGCCGTCGACGACGAGCGCTGGCAGGCGAGAGGGCTCCCCGATCCCGGCGCTGCGCTGCGGCTGGAGGCCCAACGCTGGCGGCTCGGAGCCGATGCCGGACGAGGTTTCGTGTTCGACAACGAACTGGTGGGTCGCGACGTCGAGTTGACGCCCTTCGCCATCGACGCCCAGGCCGTGCGCTGGGCCGAATACCTGGCATTCGTGGAGGCCGGCGGCTACGACCAGCCGCAATGGTGGTCCGAGGCCGGTGCGCGCTGGCGCGCTGCCCAGGCGAACGCCCTGCCACGGTACCTTCGACGCGGTAAGGACGGATGGCAATGCTGGCGGGGCGGACGCTGGGCCGTACTCGACCCGCGCGAAGCGGCCTCCCACCTGACATTGCACGAGGCCGAGGCGTGGTGCCGCTGGGCTGGCCGACGCCTGCCCACTGAAGCCGAGTGGGAGTGCGCGGCCTGTACCGCCGAGCCCGCTTTCGGTTGGGGCGACGTGTGGGAGTGGACGGCCAGCCCGTTCGAGCCGTTGCCGGGCTTCGAGCCGCATCCGTACCGTGACTACTCGGCGCCGTGGTTCGACGGCCGGCCGGTGCTCAAGGGGGCCTCGCACTGCACGCAATCGCGCATGCGCCACCAGAAGTACCGCAACTTCTTTCAGGCCCACCGAAACGACGTGCCAGCAGGCTTTCGTAGCTGCGCCGTGTGACGGCACAGGTCAAGCCGCGGCTAGGAACAACGCAAACCAGCCGCGTTCGTCGGTCCAGTGCCGCGGCTCGCGGAAGCCGGCCTCGCGCAACAGTGCGCCAAAGGCATCCAGCGTCCACTTGTAGGAGTTCTCGGTGTGGATGCGCTCGCCGGCAGCGAAAGTCCGTTCGCCGCCGAGCCAGTGCACGGTCTGTGCGATCCGAGATTCGAGGTGCATCTCGATGCACGAGTCGGCCCGATTGAACAACGCCACGTGACGCCATTGACGCAGTTCGAAGTCGGCGCCGACCAGCCGGTTCAGACGGCGCAGCAGGTGTTGAGATCCACGAACCCCACTAGCCATGTCCACGAACCGCGCTAGCGAGACTTGCGGCTAAGGTATTGATTCAACAAGGAAATTCGGGTTCTAAACCCCTCTCGCTGTCTGTCGCGAGTTGACCACAACACGCGACACCGAGTCCACGAACCTTGCTATTGCATCTGGCGCGTCCATGAAGCATGCTACTGGCGCATTTGTGAGGTGAACGGATGCAGTCGCCCCGTGAGATCGGCGAACGTGAAGTCCAGATCGCTCGCGTGCTGAGGCCGTTAGGCCGAGGTCCCATGAGACGCGAGCAGGCCGAGCGCGCGGGCCAACTGCTGGGTGTCCACTGGACCACGGTCTATCGCCTTCGTGCTCGATTTCTGGCGGATCCGAGAACGTCTGCGCTGGTACCGGACGCGGGAGGCCGCCGCGGCGAACCCTGGCGGCTGGCGCCTCCGGTCGAGGCGATCGTCTCGTCGGTCGTCGACCAGTGGGTCCCGCGGCAGCGCGAGCTCGCACACCCCGTGCTGGACGCCCTCAACGAGGTTCGCCGGCGCTGCACGGAACATGGTCTTGTGGCGCCGTCACGCAACACGGTGGCGCGCAGGCTGCGTTCGCACCGCGGCCAGGAACTCCAGCATCTGGCCTCTCTCCCGGGCGCTGCAATCGCGCCCGGCAGTTTCGGAGCGGACTGGCCGTTGGAGATCGTGCAGATCGACCACCCCCAGGCCGACGTCCTCATCGTCGACCGCTTCACCCGCAAGGTCATCGGCCGCCCCTGGCTGTCGGTGGCCATCGATCTGGCCACGCGCACGGTCCCGGCCTTCTTCATCGGCATGGAGCGGCCCGGTGCTGGCACCGTGGCCCTCCTGGTCAGCCGCATCGTCCAGCCCAAGGCGGCCTGGCTGGCTCACCTGGGGCTGCAGATCGACTGGCCGATGGCCGGCCTGCCGCAGCGGCTGCACCTGGACAACGCGGCTGAGTTCCGCAGCCGCGCCCTTCGCCTGGGCTG